>JAGLDW010001495.1 GCA_023145395.1 Lentisphaeria bacterium
CTGACGACAGGCGACTCACAGGAGCCGGCGTTCTACTTTCCAAGTGGAGGCTACGGCAGCTTGTCCTATCTGGCTTTTACAATGTCCAACGAGACAGCCGGACACGATTACGAGGTCACCATCGACGGCGTCAAACTGGGCGGCTACAGCGATCCCCCCGAAACCCTCAGCTACACGGTTCAAGTAATTGATTGCAGCCAATACTAGGGCAAAGTCCTCACTGGACGAAAACCGATGTTGCTGCGACTTGTACCGGAGTTATAGCTGTATCGATAGGCGGCCCGGGAGACCCTGGCCCTTAGGTTCCAGGCACCACCACGGATCATGCGTTTCGTGCCTGTCGCGGGGCCCCAAGGATCATCCACCGGATCGGCAGTGAAGGCCTCGAACCAGTCGTGGCACCACTCGTGCACACTGCCCAGCATGTCGTACATACCCAAAGAATTGGGTGTCCTCGTGCCCACCACCTGGATCACTGCTTCGCTGTTGCCGCAGAACCAGGCAATGGAGTCCAAGGCGAGGTTGGGCTGCTCACAGCCAAGATGCAGGTCGTCCAGTTCTCCAATGTAGGTCGCCGTGACCGTCCCGGCCCGGGCAGCGAACTCCCACTCCGCTTCGGTCGGCAGCCTGTATCCGAGACACTCGTATGGCGAAGCGTATGCGGGATCAAGCTCGCAGCTCGTGCCAGGACAGGCATAACAGGCAGCAAAACCCTCGGCCAAGGAAAGCGCGTTACAATACGCCGCGGCTTCGTGCCAGCTCACGGACTCGACCGGGCAGCCTGTCCCACATGTCGTATTGCTGGAGGGGTTGAACGCCATGAGGGATTCGAACTGCCCCTGGGTCACCTCCGAAGACAACATGACAAAGGTTCTGCTGAGCGAAACCGTGTGCTGAATCTCGTCTGCGGCGTCCCTTCCGACCTCGCCCTCCGGTGAGCCCATTTGGAAGGAAACAGGCTCTATGACCACGAAATCACCAACCGCGGCAGCTTCGCACAGACCGGCCGTCTCATTGCAGGTCTCACCCGACCCGCAGCCAGGCCCACATATCCCGCCGCAGCCGTCCGAACCACAGTCGCGCCCCGTACAATCTGGGCTACAGCAACCTCCGAGGTAACAGACCTCACCGGAGATGCAACAGCTCCCGCCGCAGTCAACAAAATCGCAAACGCATATTCCATCCACACAAGCTGCGTTCACCAAACAGTCACCGCAACTTCCCCCGCATCCGTCCGGACCGCAATCAAGCCCCACGCAATCAGGCGTGCAGCCCTCGCA
>JAGLDW010001496.1 GCA_023145395.1 Lentisphaeria bacterium
CACACGGTCTCTCTTGTCTGCCCGGGGCCGTGCATTTGTCACATCTGCGCCCTTCGCTTTGAACCCGATGTGCCGTTGCCTGCCAACTGGAAATTGGAGCGTGATGTCGCCAAGCGCGCGCAGCGAAACAAGCTCCCACCCCAAGTGAAGCCGCATAGGATACCGCCGCTGGGGATTATGGCCGAGCAGAGCGTGACGCGCACGGTAAGAGTCCATGTGGGCGAGGCGGCGTCGGCACTGGATCGGGAACGCAATGAACTGGCCACCCTCGGCGACGGAGTCGTGCCGGAGGACATGGGGCCGCAGCAGATCGAGCTCTCCATCGTTCGCCCGGACGGCAGCAAGGCAATGGCCCGCACCGGTTTGTCTCGGAAGCGGATCGAAGTCATGCTGGAACACACTGCGGAACTGCTTGCGGACTTCGCAAAACTGCCGAGTGCGGACTCCGCAGGGGGGGCGTCGGCCCATGCCAAGCTTGCCGGGTTTCGCAAGCGTCTCGGCGTATTCCCCGATGACCTTTCGGGCGCCCAATGGCAGCAGCTGGGCGAGCTGTTTGTCGCAGTGGGCGATCTGGAATGCCAAGTCGCGCGCAGCAATCCGCTGATGGCCGCGAAGGAGTTGCTTGTCGTGCGTCGGGCTCTGACCAGCCGCTCTCTTGGACTCCCTCAGAACTGGCAGAGCAACTGCATTCTTCCGCGCTCCGGATTCGACAACGATATCGCCGTGCTATCACCCGTGTCCCCGACGGGAGAACTGAAGACCGTCCATCGCCCCGATGGGCGCCGCTTCGTGGGGGACGTCGATCTGCATTTCGACGGCGATCGCATGCTGTTCTCCTCCATCGGGGAAGGCAATCGCTGGCACGTGTTCGAGTGCCGCCTCGACGGGTCGGAAGTACGTCAGCTGACACCATCGGTCCCGGATGTGGATCACTATGACGCCTGCTACGTGCCGGATGGCAGTGTCATTTTCTCCTCAACCGCCCCCGTGGCGTCTGTCCCTTGTGTCAATGGTTCGACGAATATCGCAAACCTCTATCGGTTGGCGCCAGACGGTGTCACCATTCGCCAGCTCTGTTTCGACCAGGAACACAACTGGTGTCCCACGGTTCTGCCGAACGGACGCATTCTCTATCTGCGCTGGGAATACACCGACACCCCGCACAGCCACGACCGTGTGCTGTTCCACATGAATCCGGACGGGACGGGGCAGATGGCCTACTACGGGAGCAATTCCTACTGGCCGAACTCCCTGTTCTACGCCCGTCCCATTCCCGGAAAACCCAACATGTTCGTGGGCATCGTCGGTGGACACCATGGAGTGCCACGGATGGGGGAACTCGTCATTTTTGATGTGACTCGGGGCCGACGCGAAGCCGCCGGCGCTGTGCAGCGACTACCCGGCCGCGGTCGACCCGTTGTGTCCGACACCAATCCGAAATACGGATCGACTCTGATTCAGGACAAGCTGGTCGACAAGTCCTGGCCCAAATACCTCCACCCCTATCCCTTGAACGAGACCTACATTCTCACCGCCTGCAAACCCACGCCGACATCGCTGTGGGGAATCTATCTGGCCGATCGCTTCGACAACCTCGTTCTGATCCGGGAGCTT
>JAGLDW010001497.1 GCA_023145395.1 Lentisphaeria bacterium
GCTCGCGCTCCAGAGGGCGGCTATCTGGCCTAGGTTGTGTGGCGGAGGGTGAGTTCCTGCCAGGCAACGGCATGCACGTCGGGAAGGGTGCTTGGGTCCGCGGCGGTTCCCGTGCCGGTTCCATCCTGCATCCAGCGGGTGTCTGCGGCGTTCATGAGATGAGCTGCGCCGACGTCGGGAAGCCATTCAGCTCGATGTCGCACGCAGAGCTTCTGCCACTCGCGCTGCGCCTCTGCGCGTCGGCCTGCAGTGGCGAGGGCACGTATGAACATCGCGCTCGCTGACAGCACGAAGCCTCCATTCCAACCGTGTCCCGGCGCCAGTAGGCGGCTGCTCACATCCGTCGGCATGGCGTAGGGATAGGGATGTGTCAGGAAGGGGACGGGAAGCTCGTCGCCAGCACTCTTCAAGATGGTGTCAAGAGCTTCCCTTCGCTGGTCGGGTGTGCCGCTCTGGGCGAGTACGCACCATGTCTGTGCGTCGGCGTAGGCGGGTTCGCTCTGTCCCATGCCGACGGCTCGTCCCTGGTCGGTGAACGCGCGTGCGAAGACACCATTGTCAAAGGTGTCGGACAGGGCGTTGCGCAGTGTGCGATGCCAGTGTTCGAGGGAGTCGCCGCATTCGGCATCGCCTCGCCGCCGGGCGAACTTCGCCATCTTCCCGAGAGCACAGCAGAGCTTGGCTGTGTTGACGGTGGATTCGCCGACACCGCCGATTCCCACGCGGTCGAGATGGGCGCAGGAGTCACCGGCAAGCATGCGCACAAGGCCGTGCGGGCCCAGGCCGATCTCCTCCCGGATCCATTCGCATGCTGCGCGCAGATGGTCCCAGAGCGAGGCGGAAACGCCGTCCGCGTAGGGAATGACCCGGTCGAGCAGGGCGTAGTCCGCCGACTCTTCGACGAGTCCGCACCAAGCTGCCAGCAGGGCAATTTCAAGGTCGCTGCGATCCATTCTCGTATCGACTGTCTTCGCATCTTCTGTGTCGCCAAGGCGCTCTGGCAAACGCCCATGTGCGCGCTGGCAGGCAGTGACCAGCTCGAGCTGGGCGATGGCAGTGTCCGGCACCCAGGCGAAGGCGGGCTCGGCGAGAGCGACGAGTTCGCGCACGCTATTCTGCCTCCCGAGTGGGGTAATCACCGGTTCGCTGGCGGCGGAAGGCTGCGCAAAGGAAAGCATTCTGGCCACGTCCCAGAGGCATTCTTCCTGCATCCACAGTTCCGGGGCACGTTGTCGGTGTCGGTTGAGCAGTTCGCTCCAATCCCCACCCCCAATGGCATTCTCCAGTTCGTCCAGTTCCTGGAACAGCCATTGGGCCGAACAATTGTCCGCTCTGCCAAACACGGCCGTGCAGAGCATGGTTTCTCCGGGAGCCACCGAGATCCGCGTGCGGAGAGAGATGGTGGCATTTTGCTCCTCCGCCTCCCAGTCCCCAGCACCTCCACCAAGAAAGGTGTCTCCCTCGCCATTCCGGGCATTGGCAATGGCGATGGACTTTCGCACGAACGAGGAGCCCTCCGGCGCGGTGTGGCCCAACGGTGTCGCCAGCCAGAGGTTTCCGGCACATGTTTCGGCACCGTGATTCTCCACGTGGAGAGTCAAATGGAAGCATGGGCGTCCGCGTGGAGCGCGGATCTGGCAAGCGAGAGACACCCCTTTGGCCAGGCTGTCCGGCAGCGTCCACTCGTAGGTTAGGTGTCCGCAGCCCCATCGCACCTGACGTTCCATTTCCATGGGTAGACAGGCGGGAAGCAGGGAGAAGTCTTTGCCTGCCATGCGCAAGGCGAGCAGTAGGGTGCCCGGTCCGCATGACGAGGGGGGTGCTGGTGGTGCGGGCTCTAGGCGAACCCGCCCATTCGGATCTCCAAGCAGCGTGATCCTTCCTGTGCCCAGGACATGGGACTGGGGCGTGTGCAGCGGCGGCATCCTGGATGGATCCAATACATAGACAGGCAGGCTGTGTTCGTCACGCTCCCACTGACCATAGGCATCGCTACCAAATTTCTTCATCGTCATTTTCAGCCTCTCTGAAGCACCGTCTCTTTGTGGTCGCGGAACTGTTCGAGAGCGGCTTGCTGGCGGCGGAGTCGGAACATACACTGCTTGGTCGTGCGAGCACCACCGGTGGAGGCACTGAGGAAGGCCGCGCGTCTACGCGGGAAGTCATCGGAGTGAGGATCGCCCATCAGGAGGCCACCCGTCAGCAGCTCGTCCCAGACCACGACTGGATCCCCATCCGCCTTTTTGCGCAGGAGTGCCGCCGAGCTGTCCCCGCAGTGAACATGCAGCATCGGGGCCTCCATTCCTATTTCATGTAGGCCTGCATCTGCTCGTCGATGGCCGCCATGAGTTCCGCGGAGATCTCTTTGTCTCCGAAGGCGCCGACACGGATGAGACACTTGGTCGACTCGGCGGATTTGGCTTCGAGCCGGATGTACACCTTGATGTCCTGGTCGTCCAAGTACGTGTATTCCGCCTTGTAGCCACTGCATTCGCGCTTGGTCTCGACAAAACGTGCTCGCGCGGCCACCTGCCGCACTGCTTTGTCAGCGTGAAACAAGGGACCGGCGAGATTGCCGATGTAGTTGCCGCGAATGTAGGCATAGGCGCCCGTGCCCCCCGCCACAACGGCGACAGTTCCGACCACCAGGCCGGTCACGCATCCGGGAAGCACACAAAGACAGAAGGCGGCCGCAGCTAGCATGGTTGCACGTCGAAATGCTCGTATCATCGTCAGTACCCTCCTGGGAAAATGGAAAACTCGAACTCCGGACATTGCATGGGCCACCCAGCCTGCGCCTGCTTGAGACAAACAGTGTCACTAGATGGAAAATCTTCCTGTCAATGTGGTTCGTTTTGCAGCGATGTCAACACCGGAAGACACCGCTTCCATATCAGAATCCCGGAATATGGCGCAGGGGGTTCCAGGCTCTTTGGGACGCGGTAAAACGTCCCAGTTTCTACTTGCTTCCGCCATCCTGCGCGATACAGTATTGCTCCCACTTCCTCTATTGCGGAGAGGTGACAGAGTGGACGAATGTGCTCGCCTGGAAAGCGTGTGTACCGAGAGGTACCGAGGGTTCGAATCCCTCCCTCTCCGCCAATTTTTTTGCAAAAGACCAGTCCTCACGGGCTGGTCTTTTGCTTTGAGGGCCAAGGCAGGCCTCGGCCAAGCAAAATATCAAGCAGGCTTGAGCACTCCAGAGAGCCTGCAGCTCAGTTCAGGACACCGATGCAAAGCATCTTTGGAGTGGCAGACCCGCCTGCGCTTTCCTGAGAGATCATGGCGCGGCGAACTCGAAAACGGAACCGCATTCACAAGGACGGCAGGCGTTGGGGAATGCGTTCCAGAGGGCGACAGTTGCGGCAAGGCCCGTGCAATGGGCGGGTGCCAGCAGGCCAATGTTCCATTTTCTCAGCGCGGAGATGGTCTGCCTCATACGGGTTTCGGAGGCCGATCCCAGGTGCATGCCGCCGATCACGGCATGGATGGGACGTTCGCCCGTGAGTCGATGAATATACTGCAGGGTGTTGACGACGCCGGAGTGGGCACAGCCCAGCAGCACGACTGTGCCCTTGTGCGAATCGAAGTACAATGCCTGGTCGTCGAGCACAGGATCTTTCTCGCTCAACGCCGGGTCAAGGAAGAAGCGTCCCCCCGTGTCCTCGTAGTCCGTGATTCGCGGGACTTCGCCCGTGACAGTGAACCCGGACAGCACTTCCGTCGGGGTCACAGTCCAAACCTGCTGACCAGTCCGGGTTAGCGCAGCCGACCTGTCGATCGGGAGAATTCCGATCTCTCTCACGCTTTTTTTTCTGCCAGGCGCGTACTTGGGTTCAAAGGCTGCGGGATGTGCGTACAGGACGGGAGAGTCCGCTTGGTCGAGCACCGTATGAAGTCCACCAGTATGGTCGTAGTGGCCATGGCTGAGCACGATGGCGTTTGTCTGTCGCAGATCCACGCCGAGCTTGACGGCATTGCTCGACAGGACATCCGGCAATCCCTGCCCCGTGTCCATCAGAATGCGATGGGCGCCCGTGTCGATCCAGAACGAGAGTCCATGCTCCGCCAGCACCTCCTGTCCCCTGGCGGTATTCTCGACTAGTGTCCGGATGCGGATGTTTGTACCCATGGATATGAACTTCTTTTGGGGCTTGCAGGGCGCAACGGGGCCCGTCGCACCTACCGTTTTCCGCTACGCGAGTTGATCGGCACCGCTGTAGACCTCTTCGACATGCAATACGACGGCCGCGTGACCCGGATGCTTGGGGTCGAGCCATTGCTTCATATCGTCGAAAATCTCGCCTTTGGTCTGGTACTCGAGTGTCCCCTTGACCTGAAACGCCTTGCTGTCCGCGGTGATAAACAGGATTGCGGCCTTGCTGTCTGCGAGGATGTTGGCTCGCGTCTTGCTGAAGTAGTTGTCCGCCACAACCAGTTTGTCGTCACCAAACATGCTCACGCAGCTTGCATAAATAGCGTTGGGCACGCCCGCGCTATCCATCGAAGTCAAGACGACAGGGCCATCTCGATGTTCCCATGCGTCGCGAACGGATTCGGGTAATAATGCCATGTATAAACTCCATTCGGTCTGTAGTTGAAACGCGACGAAAAACAAAACCATCGCAATCCGAGCACAATCTGTCGGGTGCCATTACTTTTCACTGTACAGTCAACTCACAAGAAACGTTCCTTCATATCGGCCATAGTCATCAAGTGTTTGCCTGTGAACCGGGGCGAGATCTTTCGGCAATTCCGAGTACGGAAAGAATCGCACTTCAGACCCCTCCACGCCATCGGCTCGAGGCTGCCCCTCCCACTTGCACACGATAAACGCGACAGCAAAGCACTGTACTGCATCGCCGTTGGGATAGACGAATCTCTGGCTCGGGCCGGAGTAAAGGGCCATCGGCTCAGCTTCAAGGACTTTCAGCGACGTCTCCTCCAATACCTCTCGTTTAAGGGCATCGAGGGCCGACTCATCCATCTCCACCGCGCCGGCGGGCAGGCCCCACAAGGGCATGTCTGTTCGCCGCTGCAGAAGAATATCGCCAGACTCATTCAAGAGAATGGCCCGGACACCGGGAATAAAAATGCGGCGTGAGCCCACCAGGCTTCTCATCGTTTGGACGTATTCGCCCATCACCAATATCACCTCAAATACCGAGTCCTTTGGAGCGGTTGGTCACCAGTGCGGCTGCAAGCCGGTACCGCGATCACTCACGACACATCCTTCGTCGGGTTGAGTTCAGACCGGTCCATAAATACCGCCTTCGCCGTAACCTTCACTTGATCTTCTTGAAGAAGTTGGGCCTTTAGCCGATAAACTGGATGGTTCTGCCGTTCAATCCATGCACGCACCGTCACCCCATCACTTGACCTTACCGGATGGCGAAAGGCCAACTCCATTCTGGCGGTCACGCCAGTCCGTCCATGAACAAACAGGCAGTTGGTCATGGCCCCGTCCAGCAACAACGAGATGATGCCCCCGTGCATCATGTTCGGGTAGCCTTCGCAGTGGCCGTTATCCTTGAAGAATCCCTCGACACCCCCATCATCGCATTTGCGAAAGTTTAGATTGAAGCCGTAGGGATTCTCCTGCCCGCACAGTACGCACCGCGCGTGAGCGGGATGGACAATCTCGGATGCACATTGTTCTGGGCTGTCAGTGGTCACAAAAATTCTCTCCTGCTTCTAATCTCCCATTGAGATAGTCGGCCACCGTATCCTCGACAGGTCGGCAGCCGGCGCCAACGACGACCTCGATCCCGTTCGCGGCGAAAAGCTGCTGCGCCCTTTGTCCCATCCCGCCGGCAATGATGACCTTAACGCCTTGCTCATGCAGCCAGCGAGGCAACACGCCCGGCTCGTGCGGCGGCGGCACCACATGCTCCATTGCCTTCACTTCCTGACTTGACGCGTCAACCTCCACAAGGGCGAACTGCTCGCAATGGCCGAAGTGGGCGCTCAGCTGGCCGTAAGTCATGGGGATGGCAATCTTCATGTTTCCTCCTGCGTTTTAGAGCAAGCTCTATTTGTGTTTTCCTGTTTCAAGGCCGAAAAAACACCGCCGATAGGGCGTTTCTGTTGCCGAAGCAGGACGTCGCAAAGTTAAACCGCCATAGATGTGGCGAGGCCGCTGTGAATCGGCGACCTCGCCACTTGCTTGCGCGTCGTCGGCGGGGCGTTCATCGTTCGCGAGGGGAGGTTGGGGCGGTTACAATCGCCCACAGGAGGTTTGGTATGAATACACAAGTGTGCGAGGTTCTCGATCGCCTTCAAGCGTTTATTGCCGACAAAGATGACGCCTGGTCGATGCCGCTCGAAGCGATGCGGTTTCTTCATGGGGTGGTTCTGTCACGCGCGCCGTCATTGTGCGTGGAGATTGGGACGAGCTATGGCCAC
>JAGLDW010001498.1 GCA_023145395.1 Lentisphaeria bacterium
GATGGTCCCGCGTTGTCTTGACAGAAATAAGCGCTCCATTGGGACCGGCTGAAATCGTAATGATGCCAACGAATGAGTCAAGTACGAGTCGATCCAGGGCCGCGTGTAGGTCAGCCCATCGCTGGTCTTGCTTTGGTCTCGGATCGTCATATCTCAAATGTGCCACCGTCAAGCCTCCGATGTCAAGCGGTTTTCGATCTGCGACGCATGAGCTTCTTTAGCTCGCCAAGGAAAAAGCCAAGCAAGCGGCCCATTCCCTTTTTGGTCTGGCCGATGAACGGGCGCAGGCGGTTGTTTGACGCGGCGAGAACGGCATTGCTAACGGTCCTGTGAGTTCTCGCAACCGTCAGCTTCTCGAAGCCCTCACGCTCGCCCTTCTTGAACGTGCTGCCACTGCCCTTGAAGAATGCCCCATGGCGCTCGCCGTCGAACTCAACAAGCATCTGTCCGCTGTTCTGTCCGATGCTCGACACCTTGACCTTCTGCGAGCGGAGCATGTCGCCCGTCAGTCGCAAGTCGGGCTGTGTCTTGCGTCCCGCGTGCTGCTTGTTGAACGCATACTCTTCAGAGTACGGCACGAACGCATTTCCGCTCACGTCCTGCCCGGCCCGGATGCGCCCGCGTTGCTTTTGCAGGTACAGCGCCCCGGTCAAGCGGAGGGCCTTCTTCACGTCCGATAGCTGCGGGATGATGTCCTTGAGCGAGCCCTTTGACTTGTAGGTGATCTTTATCATCGCGGCCCAATCTTGTATCGCTTGAGGTCGACCACCAAGGGCACCCACTCATGGCGGCAGTTCCACCCGCCCCGCGAGATAGACGGCGGCAAAGGATGCTTGCGCCCGTAGTCCGTAGCGTGTGCGTTCGCCATGTCCATCGTCACGCGCCTACTGACAAACGCCTTGCACCATGGGCGCGTCCGCTCATCGTTCGGACCGTCGAGCGTCCACCATTCTACGCCTGCTTCCTCGAAGTGCGTAACCCGCGTTTGCGTTGCGAAGTTGGACACCACGTCGGATGCTTCCGTGATGGCGTG
>JAGLDW010001499.1 GCA_023145395.1 Lentisphaeria bacterium
CCCGTGCCCTGCGCGGCCAGGGCAAGCATGCAGAAGCCGAAGAGATCCATCGCAATGTGCTGACCATCCAGCAACGTGTGCTGGGGCCTGAACATCCCGACGCCTTGGAATCCATGCATGACCTGGCCAGGGAGCTATGCGCCCTGAACAAGCGGAAAGAGGCCGAGCCGCTCATCCGCAAGCTCGTCGAAATACGGCAGCAGAAAACCGGCATCGACCATCCCCAGACCCTGCAGTATATGCGCGAGCTGGCCTATGTACTCCATCGGCAGGGGCAATACGAGGAAGCGGAGCAAATCAATCGGACCTTGCTGGCGGCATGGGAGCGGATCCGCGGGGCCGGGTATCCTGAAACGCTCGATGCGCAGCACGCCCTCGCTTACGTGCTTTTCGAGCAGGAAAAATATGAGGAGGCGGAAAAACTCGCTCGCAACGAACTCAAGCTGCGGGCGCAGGCGCAGGGGAAGGAACATCCCGACACGCTGGAGGCACTGAATCTTCTGGCTGGCATTTTCCGCGACCAAGGGCGCTATGCCCTGGCCGGGCAATACTACCAGCAGATTATCCGGGTCCGGGAGCAGGCGCTGGGTGCGGAACATTCCGACACGCTGGCCGTCCGCTATCAGTTGGCGCTCGTGCTGTACAACCAGCGGGCCTATCTCAAAGCCGAAAAGCTTTTCCGTCAAATCCTGAAAACGCAGCAACGCGTGCTGGGCGACAGCCATCCCGACACCTTGAAAACCATGGGCACGCTCGCCAGCGTGCTGCGTGCCCGGAACCGAGGCAAGGAAGCCGATCAACTCGACCGTCAGATCCTAGAGCTCCATGCAAAAAAACAGAACCATGCGGATTAATGTGAATAGCCAAAGCAAAGAAGCAGGCGAGCCGCCTGCGATACGTTTTCCGTACCGCCCGCTTCCAGCGGGCTTCGGAGCCGCCAAGCTGGAGGCGGTACATGACACCGTACCGCAGGCCGCTGGCCTGCTCTTTGTGGCCGTGTGGATGCTCCTCCTTGTCTCTGGCACAAGCTTCGCCGATACGCATTATGTGGACATCAACAGTTCCGATCCGGTCGCCCCGTACACCTCGTGGGAGACAGCGGCGAAAAGCATCCACGATGCAGTGGATGCCGCCGGGAATG
>JAGLDW010000015.1 GCA_023145395.1 Lentisphaeria bacterium
TTCCGTGTATTCCGTGTTTTCCGTGGTTAAGCTCTCTGTGGTAGAAGAAAGAATGAAATTGGCACAAGACGAGTCAACGGATCTGTCGAACGCACCCGCTGACATGACAGGGAGAAGCACCATGCGCATACATCTTGTGCGACACGGGATCACCACTCTCCACGGGGGCGGACGCTATGTCGGCAGCACGGACGCCCCTTTGAACGCCGAGGGACGACACCAAGCCGAATCCCTGCGCCCGCTTCTTGCCCACCTTGCTCCCAAACATGTCCTCTGTAGCCCCCTGGCACGTTGTCGACAGACCGCTGAACTAGCCCAGGAGGGGGACCTCAAGATTATTCAGGACCTCCGCGAAGTGGATTTTGGCGAATGGGAGGGACTGACATTCGCGGAGATCGCAGATGGCTGGCCCAGACTCGTCGAGAAATGGAATGAGGGTGATGAAGGCTTTGCCTTTCCCGGCGGGGAGGCGTTGGACGCATTCGGGGAGCGCATGGGTCATGCGGCCGCCCGCATTCGCGCATGCGGTCAGGATGTAGTGGTGTTCTGCCACGGCGGAGTGGTTCGGGCGCTGCTCTGCCGCTTTCTTAATCTGCCGGCGGAGGCGCATATCGCCTTCAGCGTGGTGCCCGCCTCGGTGGCCACCGTGCGGCTGCTCCCCAATGCGGAGTACGCAGTGCTCGAATGCTTTGGGATCTCGGAAGACACGAAAGGGAAATAGGCTATGGGAGAGATCATTCTGGTGACGGGCGGCGTGCGCAGCGGCAAGAGCACACATGCGCGCAAACTCGCGGAATCCATCCAGGGAACGCATGTGTTCCTGGCTACTTGCCCTGTTCTCGATCAGGAAATGGCGGAGCGGATCGCACGCCATCAAGACGAGAGGAAGGGATGCGGATGGGACACTGTGGAGGCACCCTACGCGCTTGCCGACGTCATCCGCTCACAATGCTGCGATGTTCTCCTGATCGATTGCCTCACGCTTTGGGTCAACAACCTGATGTACAAGATCGAGAAAGAGGGAGGGGGGTTGCTCGACGAGGATGCGTTCGCACCCCATGTCGCCGATTTGGCCGATGCGCTCACGCAGTTTTCCGGCACGGTCGTTCTGGTCACCAACGAAGTTGGGCTTGGCATCGTGCCGGAGAACGAACTCGCACGACGCTATCGCGACCTCGTCGGGCGCTGCAATCAGGCAGTGGCCGCAGTCGCGGACAGTGTGGTGCTGACTGTCTGCGGAATCCCCGTCACGATAAAGGGAATGAAGCGCCCCTAGACTCCTCCTTGTGGGCGCCATGGTCCCGATGTAGAGTAACGGCGTTTCAAGGAACGGAGAGGCATTCTCTTCCGACAACGCGGCAAACCATCAAGGGAGACAGACATCATGGCGGCGAACTATTATCTCACACTGTTTCCAATGGAAGCAATTATCGCCTCGCAACATGAACCGCACGAGTTCGGCACCTACATGGCGACGGGGGCACATCACGGTCTGTCCGAAAGAACCATCTTCGTCCAAATCAAACCGGGTTTTGACGGAGTCGATTGGGACTTTGCCGAGGAAAACTGCGTGCCTCACTCGGATGGACGCCTCAAGAACTCCGTCTACCTGCGCATCTACCGCGCGCTTGAGATTGTCCCCCTCGACGCGATGGGATCGCTCTTTCTCACCACTCGGGACGGCCGCAGCATCGAACTCGAGAAAAGGGATTGCCGTCCCCCGGAGGCCGAGGCGGAATACTACGTCTACCAGGAGCTTTGTCCGGTGATGCCGCTTGTCGTCAGCAGACTCAAACCCCGGGATTTCGGCACGTACATCACGGAAAAGAGCACTCGGCTGCATCTTCCGAAAATCGCCTTTGCAGACTTGAAGGTGCTTGATCTGGACAACTTCACCAACACTGGAAACGTCGGCGCGCTCTACGATCGCAACACACGCTATCTCCGGCGCTGCATCGACTCTGTCACCGACCCTAAAAACGACAAGATGACCAAGACGCTGGAACGCTCCCACGTGGAGAATTTCTCCTTCAACATCATTAATGCCGGCGTCTGCATCTGCGATGCGAACAACGCAATCATGTATCCGATGCCCGCGCGCGACGAGATCCGAGACAAGCACTACGACTGGGGACGGTCGGCATTGATTCTCTGACATCGGCACACATAAGACTGAAGCGATCTTGCATGAACACATTCGGGCGAATCCTCAGAATCAGCATATTCGGCGAGTCCCACGGCAATGGAGCGGGCGTCACCATCGATGGCGCACCTCCCGGCGTCCCCTTTGACGAGGAGGCCATGACTGCGGACCTCGCACGCAGGCGTAGTGGCCGTGCGGGAACCACCCCGCGACGGGAGCCGGACAAGCCGCGCATTCTCACCGGAACGTTTGAAGGACATACCACGGGCGCCCCCATCACCGTCTGGTTCGACAACACGAACACACGCTCGCGAGACTACAGCCAGCTGGTCGAAACCCCTCGGCCGGGCCATGCGGATCTGACAGCCGCACGCAAGTACGGCGGCTTCCAGGACTACCGCGGAGGCGGACATTTTTCCGGACGAATCACCCTCGGGCTCGTTGCAGCCGGAGCGCTCGCCAAACGCATCATCGCCCCGACCACCGTTGTCGCCACGCTTCTCAAGGCCGGAGGACGGGAGGACATCGAGGCGGCGGTGCTGGCCGCGCTGGCCAACGAGGATTCGCTGGGGGGACTCATCGAATGTGTGGTCACCCATATGCCGATTGGCATTGGAGAGCCCTTTTTCGATTCGGTGGAGGCGCGCTTGTCCCATATTGTTTTCTCGATCCCCGCGACTAGGGGCATCGAGTTCGGCACGGGGTTCGCGGCGGCCGACATGCGGGGCAGCGAGCACAATGACTGTATCGTGGACGCCGACGGCACGACGGAGACAAATCACGCCGCCGGTGTCAACGGGGGCATCAGCAACGGCAACGACCTCGTGTTCCGAGTTGCGATCAAGCCCACATCGAGCGTAGGCTGTCCACAGGAAACCTACGATTTCAGCCTCGGACACACGAGAAAGCTGGTGGTCGAAGGGCGGCACGATGCCTGTGTCGCTCTCCGTGTGCCCCCCGTGCTCGAAGCGGCGACGGCTCTCGTCCTGGCCGATCTCATGCTCACAGCCAAGGCGACCGCACCGCTATCGCAACCCGCAACGTGATGCGACCGCACGCCTGCTCGGCGCTACTTCACCACTAGGCGGTCCGCACCCCCGCTCTCACCGCGCACGGCGGCATCGTACATGTCCTCCCCCGTGATTCTGGGAATGACGTAGGTGCCGCGTGACACCGCACGGGCCATGTACTCGAAGGTTGCCAATGGCTTGTGCATGTCAGCCACCACGATGGTCCGCTCGTCCCGCTTCTCTGTATGGTGCACGAACAACCCCTTCGCCTTGTCCTGGGTCTTGTCCCGTGTCTCCAGCGAAGCCAATTCAGCCTCCAGCCCTCCAGGGAGCAGGTCCGCAATCACCAAATCGTCCACAAGTTGGCTCGATTGGATGGCGATCCGCACCAGCACCCGTTCCCCAAGCGCAAACGAGTTTCGGGCGTTTCCGTCCGCATCCAGGTATGTTCGCGCAACCTTCAAGCCAGCCTCGACAGGCTTTGTCCGTGGAAGGAACGGGACGCCTCGTCGCACCCAGCTGACGAACACCGGGCCCGTGCCGACGGATCGCACCACGCATGCGGCACCGCCCACCTGCGTGCTCCGCACGGTCATGGCCTCTCCGCCTTCGTAGACCATCCGGTTCTCCCCGACCATGACGATGGCACGTCCTCCCTTCGTGCCCTGGAACACCGTTTCCCACTCCGCCAGCGCCAGAACCGCCAGAGCGTTGGAGATGGTGGTTCCCCAGTGCCCCTCACGGTTGCGCAGGCGCCGCAAGCGGCCTAGGAGAACGGGACAATTCGGTGAATCCGGCATAGTGCGGAGCAATGCCGACAACGCCAATGCGCAGCGAGCGGACTCCGAGCAAAAAAGCCCCGCGCCCTCATCCGCGAGTTGGCCTTTCAGGAGTAGTGTCCTGAGGCAGGCGGCGCCCGTCTTCGCACGTCCGCCTGCAAGGAGCGCAGCGGAAGCCATAATACGTGCGGAAACGACGCATCCTCCGTCTTCCGCCAATGCCTGGGCAAAGCTGTTCTCTGGCTGTCCCGCAAGCGCAAGCACATACACGGCGTAGCCGACTCGCATCTCGATCTGCGATCCTCCGCTGTCGATAGTGAGCAGTTCTCTCACTCCCCCGAGCACTCGATCGAGAAACGCGGGTTCCACGGCGACGCCACGACGCTTGGCCTCCACGAGAAAATGAGCCGCGTACACCATTCCATCCGGCCAGGGGTCACCGGCGCCGGGCCAGCTCCCCAGTCTGCCGCCCCTGCATTCCATGGTCATGACTTGCAGGACTGCCGTTTCGAGTTGCTCCGTGGCCGGACGCCTTTCTTCCGAGCCAATGCCGTGGACCAGTTCTCCCATCACCAGTTCGGGCATTGCCCGACTGACGGTTTGTTCGAGGCATCCATACGGGTAGCGCAGAAGCCAGGCGAGAGCAGGCATGGCCTCCATCCGTATCGTCTCGTCCACTCGGAGATATTCCTCCCGCGTTCCCGCCAGCACGTCGAACTCCGGCAGGCGCAGCGTTTCTCCTGCCCGCAACATACGCACGCCCGAGTCGTACACCGGCAGGGTGGGAGGACGCACTAGGACCGAGGCGCTGACGGTTCGGAAAACGGCGCCACTGCGGGCCGACACCATCAGCTTCGCCTCGCCCGCAAACTTCTTGCCCACACGCAGTGTGTAGGCGAGTCTTCCCTGCCCTCCTCTGATCACGCGCAGAGCGCGCATTGGCGCGCCCTCCATGGATAGCCCCCCCGGCAGTGTCAATTCGACCTGTAGCTCGGACGTGTCCACATCGTGATTGAACACCTGCGCCGTGACCTCGAACACATCGCCCGGCGCCGCCGCACGCGGCGCACGCACCATCACGCTGATTTCGTGCCGAAGCTTCACGCGCTGTTCGGCTGACCCCACGGCGTCCGCGTTGACCGCGATGGCCATCAGACGCAACGCGCCCGTGTGGTCGGGCAACTCCAGAGACACCTGCGCCCGCCCGCTGGCATCCACCTCCACAATTCTCTGCAGAACAACCGCCTGCTGCACTTCCTCCAAATCGAATGGACAGGCCAGGCGGGCGACGGCATCCCCACCCCCACCCACCACGGACACATCCGCAAAACGCGAAGCAACATCAGGATACAGTTCGTCAAATGGATCCCACAGCGAAAACGGGCAGGAGCGGGCGCCATGGAAAAACGCAAACGGGTCGGGTGTGTGGAATGCGGATAGCGAGAGCACGCCCTCGTCGACCGCCAGCAAATGCACGGTCCCAGAGGCAGGACGCTCGTTTGTCCGAAGCTCGATCTCGACTGGAAGAGCGGCCAATGGCCGCGCCAACGCGGGCGCGGACAGCACCACATTCAACTGGTGTCCGGACTGATCCACATCCAGCCTGGCGACCCCATACAGACGAATGGGCACCGCTTCGTCACTGGCGGCGCTGTCGTCGGGGTTCCGCACCAATGTCAGCGCGGCGTACACACTGCCGAACGCGGTCGCCGGAATGGGCACCCGCACTTGATTCGCTCCCTGCTCGATCGACAGAGACTTGGTGTGCGAAATCTGGTCGGACCCCACGCACAGCATTCCCACGCCTTCGAAAGGCGACGAGAAACTGAGCGTGGCGGTTGCGCCCGGCGCATGCGTGGGGGCATCCGAGGAGATGCGCAACACGGCGGGACTCGCCGACCGGGAAAAACCCACATCGCCCTTGTAGTACCAGAAGCCAAGCGTCGTGCGAGGTCCGTCGTCTCTCTTCTCGTTTTCTGCAATCAACACGTAGTTGCCAGGTCCGGGCGCATCGAACACCACGGTGCCGCGCCCCTTTCCTCCTCCTCCAATCCTCGCGGACTCGACAATGCACCGGTCATGCAGCCATCGGCGTCGGAAATACCCATCGCTCTCCTCCAGGACATAGCGCCAGGTCTCCTGGTACAAATCGATGCGCAAGTCACTGGGTGGTGGGCATTCGGAGCCATCGGGCTTGAGCGCGACCCATTCGAACCGCAGATGCTCCCCGTCTTCACTTTGGAGTTTTTTCAGCCCGATGTAGTAGGGGTAGACATGGACGTCCGCAGTGGCGAATGCGGTCACGGTGCGCGAAGCGTGCGGAGTCACTCCCCCCGCCAACGTCATTCTCAACGCGGCCGGTGGCTTGGCGCCAGTGGGCACAGTGACATGAAACAGCGCCTGGCCTTGTTCGTCCGTTGTTCCCGGGGGCAGATTCAGCGCGCTCGGACGCTCCCACTTCCGGCCACTGTCCCCAAAGGTGAATGATTTGTACGACTCGGGGGCGAACGGGGCGGGGGCAAGACGCAGGCTCAGCGACGTGGTGGCGTTGGCGGCGGGGGAACCGAAAAAATGGTTGGCGTGCAGGCGCGTCTCGACGACATCGCCCAAGGCATAGCGTTCGCGGTCGATAGTCAATTCGCACTCGATTTCATCGGGTCGATAGTACGCCACTAGCAGCGATGCCTGGCCCCAGCCGTTGCCGTGTTCGCCCGGCGCGCCGATTCGCACGAGATACTGCCCTGTTTTCGCAGAGGCCGGAATGGTGAACTCGCAAGTTGCCACTCCGTAGGCGGACAGATTGCGCCCGACGCGGCCGCAGATGCCACCGTCTGGATCCTGCAGCCACACATCGACCGGAACATCCGCCGCCGCGCCCAGGTCGGGGTCTCGGACCACGACGCCAACTCGAACTGTCTCCCCTGGCCGGCACACGCCCCGGCCCGTGTACACAAAGGCGTTGTATCCGTCCTCTGGGTAGGGGATGCCGTCGAAACGGAAGGCTGTCAGATCGTGGGACTCCTCCGGGGTCACTAGCAACGGCGCAAGATCCTCCCCCTTGCTTGCGATGGCCAGGAACGGTTCGTCGTCTGCGTCTTCCGCGGACAGAGCGAAGGTCACCTTTCCCGCATCGTCGGTGATCCCCTGACCGAGAATCTGGTTCCTGTAGCTGCGGATCTCCACTTGGCACCCGGAAACTGGCTGGCCCCCGTCCAGAGACAGCACCCAGGCAAATGCCTCGCCATCCGTCAGGGTCACGCCAAGCCCCAAGTTTGTCAGAATCAGCCGTGTGCTGATGCTCGAGTAGTATCGTTCGCGCCAGGAACCGGTGACCACGAAGACACCCGTGCGGCGACCGCCCAGCAGCGGATCCAATGGCACATTGCGCACGCCAATTTCGTTCGTGGCCAGACCCGTCTCGATTTTTGTCTCCCCGAGCATGTGCCCGTAGTCGTCGTCGCAACGCCATGGGCGACGCATGTAGTGGACCAAGTTGTTCGCATACACGTGATAGGCGCGGAAACGGGCCGACGAGACATTTCTGAAGCGCACGGGCAGGACGCGATGGCGCTGGCTGGGCATCACAGGCCCGCTGGTGGCGAAAGACGCGCTGGGAGAGAAGTTCGGCATCACGAAACTGTGTGTCTCGTCCTTCTCCAACACGGCGCCAGACATGGCGCGCAGCCCCTGAAGAAATGTCACCCGGTACAGAGCGCGTGGTGTGAAGGCGCCGTGAATGATGTATGCCTCACTCCAGTATTCGCGCTGGAATGTGAGGGGAAGATCCGGCTGGATGCGGATGTGCGTCTTCAAACGTGCAAGATCCAGTTTGTCGGAGGAATGGAAGCGGATCTCGAGACTCATGCCACCCTCACTCGCGGAGAACCCGTGGAGCCGGATCGCATCGCCGATCTCCATCGTTTGCACGAGCAATGATGTGGTGGCTGTGTCGCCGTCCACCGCCTTGAGACCGGGCTGGATGCGCACTTCCAGCTTGCCTCTGCCAACTGGGCTCACAAGTTCCGCCCGGAACACCGACGAAGTCTCCCCATAGCCCGCCAGGCGCATGCCCCCATCGCGAAGAATGAATGTCCGCACGGCGCCCTCGTGACGGATCTCCAGCCTTTTCTTCAGCTCGTGCCCTTCAACGCGGCCATTGAAAACAAGACGAATCTGCAGAGACCCTGGCTGTCGGACGTAGCTTGTGCCAACGAGTGTGAGTTCTCCCGCGATTGCGCGCGTCGCCTGCGTGGGCAGTTCTTGCCCATTCGCGTCGCGGCGGCCCTCAACCATGCTCACCACATACGCCTTGCCCGGCGAGGGACGGGTGCGTGGAGTCACCCGCAGCGTGCGT
>JAGLDW010000150.1 GCA_023145395.1 Lentisphaeria bacterium
GAAGCCAGTCACCGTGAAGAAAGGGTGCTGCGGTGAAGCCGTAGTCGCGCAGTCCCCCGCCTACTTTCGGGCGCTGCCGGATCTTGAACACGTCATGCAGATTCATACGCCAAACCGTCCGTCCCTCCTTCGCCGTATCCCAGCAGTGCAGTTCGCCGTCCACGCCAAGGGTGTAGAGAAACCGTGTCTCCGGATCGCAGACGGGGGTGGCGGAGGGCCCGCCGTAGGCGCCCGTGTCGCCCGTGCGAAGCCGCGATTGATAGCGAGCGGGGTAGGCCTGTCGCCAAAGGACGCGGCCCGTGCGCAGATCGTGGCAGGCGAGGCGGTCCTCGCCGCTGCCGCCCTTGGCTCCGTGGTAGCCCAGCACGTAGCATTTTCCGTCCGCGACCACGGGGGAGGTGCAGCCAACATCCGTTCGAGCGGTCCAAAGTCGCTGCGGAGGCCACCCCTGGGGATAGTTCGACGACTCCTCGCTATGGCCATCGTGTGTGTGTCCGCGCCATTGCGGCCAGTCTCCCCCAAAAGACGTCCCATGGAGTACGAGCAGAATCAGAAGTGCGCTTCCGAGGGAGTTGTGCGGGCCCATGCGGCGCATAGCAGTCAGCCCAACTGGGGGACATCGACGACGAACTGCTTTTCGACCGCTTCTTCGGCTGCTAGACAGACCGCCGTGCTCCACCACCCCACCCGTCCATCGTTCATGGGTTGCGCGCCAGCCCGTATGCACTCGATGAAGTCCAGATGCTCGTAGTAGACCAGCCCACTGTGACTGATATTGCGAATATCCGAAGGCACTGTGAAGTCGATCTGCTGCGTCTCGCCCGTGCCCCGCACCTTGACCTCGAGGTGACTGTTCGCTCCGCGATGGTTCGCGCAGAGCCAGCCCTGGGTGCCAATCACGCCGACCTCAATACCGGGATGTCCCTCGCAGTACATGCAGAGCAGCAGATTCGCGACCGCCCCACCCTCGTACTGGATCACCACTTGCGCGTTGTCCAGCACATCCGGCGTGACTCCGTGGAACCGCTCCGGTCCGTGAACCAGGTCACAGGTGCCAAAACCGCAGACGCGGATGGGTGGCTTGTCCACAAACCAGTTGAAGAGGTCGAAGTGGTGGCAGTCCTTCTCCAGCAGCGTACCGCCGCTCATGCGCTTCTGGGTGATCCACTGATCCACCTTGATGCCCCAGGGCCCGCGAAACTCCTTGCACCACAGTTGGCGTACCTCGCCGATCTCGCCCGAAGCAATGATCTCGCGCACTTTCTTGAAGAGGCGGGAATACCGCAGTTCGAGTCCGACCTGGTAGATCTTTCCCGTCGCCGCCACCGTTTTCATGACCCGGTCGCAGTCCTCCATGGTGGTGGCCATGGGCTTCTCGCCAAGCACGTGCAGTCCAGCTTCGAGCGCATCACAGACAATATCCGCATGACGAAAATTGGGAATTGCCACGGTCACCGCGTCGAGTTCCTCCTTGGCGATCATCTCGCGGTAGTCCTCGTAGACGACCACGCCCTCCGGCAACTCCTTCTGGGCTTCGGCCTGGCTCGGCTCGTGGGGATCTGCCATCGCCACAATCTGCGCGTCGTCGATGTGCGCCAGCGCCCCAATGTGCCCACGCCCCATGGCGCCTGTGCCGATGAGTCCATACCGAATTTTGCCTGAATCGGATGCCATTTTCTCTCTCCGTTTCGTTGTGCATGCTATCAGCTCTGTTCATGACATGGAAAGGAATGTACCGTCCCTCCACCGTGCCGACAATGCCGCCCATCATGCGAATAGCGACATGATCTGCGGCGGCACTCTGTGCGCACCACTTGCAGCCCAGTCGCTCAGTGGCTCGGGACCTTCGGGACCGAGGATGTTTTCCATGCACTTGCGGTCCGGGGACGTCCCGCACCACTAGCGCGGGCAGGCGGGCGAGTCGGTGGTATGTTGTCCGACAACCGAAAGGTGCGGAACGATGCGACAAACCACAAGGAGCAAGCCGATGCGACATTGCCTTCCCCTGATTGGGTCCTTCCTGCTCGCTGCGGGCACTCTCGCCTGGGGCGCGCCCTTCGCGCTTGTGCGTGACGGCGCGAGCCAGGTCGTCATCTACCACGCGCCGGATGCGCCGACATCGGTCCAACAAGGTGTCGAGGAGCTACGCGACTACGTGCGGGAGGCGACGGGCGCCGAGTTGGCCATCGTCCAGGAACCGCGCACGCCAATGGTCTGCATCGGGGACAACGCCGCGGCCCGAGCGGCGGGGATTCGCGTGACGGACATCCCTCTCGAGGGTTTTCGCATCCTCACAAAAGACGGCAATCTGTACATCGTCGGCAACGACACCGAGGACGGTGAGCGCACGCCCGCCGGAGGAACCTCCAACGGCACCCGCAATGGAGCGTACGTCTTCCTGGAGAAGTTCCTTGGCATCCGTTGGCTCATGCCCGGCGAGCATGGCGACTACGTGCCGAAAACCACCAGCGTGACCATACCCGAAACCGACCTGTCCGACGCTCCCTTCTTCCTCAACCGGCGAGTTCCCTACACGCAGCAGAGACGCCCCGAAGTGATACGCTGGTGGGCTCGTCAGCGCCTCGGCTGGAGCTTGGCTCTCAGCCATGGGCACAACTGGCGCCGCCCGATCCCCGCCTCCCTCTTCGACGAACACCCGGATTGGTTTCCGATGCGCGGTGGCATGCGCGTGCCGCCGACGGGGCGCTACAAGCTCTGCACCACGAACCCCGGTCTCATCCGCGCCTTCGCCGACGCGGCCATCGCCCACTTCGACGCCCGCCCGGAAAGCACCAGCTACTCGCTGTCCCCCTCCGACTCCGCAGGCTACTGCGAATGCCCGAACTGCTTGAAGCTCTACGAGCCGGATCCGCACGGGAAACGCTCGGTCACCCCCGCGATTCTCACCTTCTACAACGCGGTCGCCCGGCTTGTCGCCCAAAAATATCCTGACAAGAAATTGGCTGGCTACGTCTATGCTGGCTACGTCTATCCTCCCCGCGTCCCCATCAAGCTGGAACCCAACGTCTTTCTCGTCTGGGCGCCCAGCTTCGACTACGGCTACACACTTTTCCGACCCGGCCTCCAGACCGAATGGGAGGCGCTGCTCGCCCAATGGGGCAAGGTCACCGAGAACATCTCCTACTACGATCTGCCGGTCAATGTCTCCACCGAGTTGGGCACGCCCAATCCTCCGGGCCTGAAGATTCTCAAGTTCCTGTATCCCCGGCTCAAGAAAGCCAAGATCAAGGGCGTCTACGTGTATGGTATTTCCGCCTGGGGGCGCGCGGCGCCCCTCAACTACCTGCTGGCGAGACTGGCTTGGAACCCGGACGCCGACGTGGAGGCGCTCTTCGACGAGTACTGCGCCAAGGCCTATGGGCAGGGGGGGGACGACATCAACCGCATGGTCCGTCTGCTGGACACCGAGACGGAACGCCATTTCCTGGAGTTCGAAAATGCACGCTACAGTCTAACCACCGACATGATGCGGGACATCTACGCGAAGAACTGGGACGAGATGGAACGCCTGGTGTGCGCGGCGGAGGCGAAGGTGCAAGATCCCGACGCGAAAGCGCGCCTGGCGACCATCGGCATGAACTTGACCGTGCTGCACTGGGGCCTGCGCCAGTTCGGCATCTTCAAGGGCCCAAAACCCTCGGCCTTTCAGTTGTCCGACGAGGACTTCTTCGCCTTCCTGCGCGAACACCGCGGATCGCTCGCCCTGCACCCGGGGGGAAAGAAGTCCGCATCGCGCCTCAAGCAGACGCAACTGGTGCTGGCACCAGTGCGGAACCTGCCCAACGCCGAGGAGACGACGCGCTTCAAACTGCGTGGAAGCCAGCATTTGCTCATCCATCCCCTTGGCGGTGGGACGACGGAAGTGCAGTTCAGCCAGATCACCGCACGCGGCAAACTCATCACCTACTCGGTCTACGGTGCGGATGGCGAGGAGGTGACCAGTGGTCTCATGAGCGGCGAAGTGCCCGTGCGCCTCGACGCTGCGGGATCGCCCCACTTTCATCTTATCATCTCCGCCGGATCGGCCAGTTTCGAGGTGACGGTGAAAGGCGGCGCCTGGGCCGTCAGACAACCCCCTTTCAATAGAGAGAGCCAGGGCTTGCACATGCTCGCGCAGGTGACGCCTCTCTACTTCGAGGTGCCGGAGGGGACGAAGTCCTTCCACTTGTCCATGCAGGCGACCCCACCGGGAGAGACAGCCGTCGCCACGCTGTTCGCCCCCGACGGACGAGCAGTCGAGCAGTACAATTGCACCGAGATGCCCGTCGATCGGAAGAACATCGTGCCAGGCGCCGCAGACTATGGCTGGTGGAAGCTCGTGATTCGAGAGGCGCAGACAGGCGTCCTCGACGATGTCTGGGTGCAGCAGGGCAAGGAGCTTTCCGGCTGGTTCTCCCTCGTCCCCGGGCAGGCGCTCGGCGTCACTCCCATCGGACAACGGTAGCCAGCGCTGGACGGCTCGCATTCTCGGCAAGCGAAGATGGACGCGGCCGCTTCAAGGCATATCGCGGGATCAGGCGAGGGCGTCGTCGGGGGTGAGGTGGACCGTCTGTGTGGGGAAGGCGAACTCGAGCCCCTCCTCTTCGAAACGGCGCATGATTTCGAAGTTGATTTCCTCGCACCAGGCCCAGTATTCCACCTGGTCGCCGGGGTGGTACCAAGCGATGATTTTGATGTCGAGGGAGTAGGCGGAAAACTCGATGAAATGGATGCGCGGCAGAAACTCGGGATTCATGCCCCGGTGGTTGTCGAAGATTTCGCGGAGGACTTCGACGGCGCGCTTCATCTCCTGGTAGGATGTGCCATAGACCAGGCCGATGGTGGAGACGCGTTTGATGTGGGGGCGCCGCCCCACGTTCTCGACCATGCTGTCCGCAGCGGTCTTGTTCGGGATGGAGACAAGGTTTCCCTCCAGCGTGCGGATGCGCGTGGAGCGGAAGCCGATGGACTCGACGGGGCCTTCGGCGCCATTGATGACCACTCGTTCGCCGACGCGGAAGGGCCGGTCGAGCAAGAGCATGAGAGTGCCGAAGAGATTGGCGATGGTGTCCTGGGCGGCGAAGGCGATCGCCAGTCCAAAGATGCCTGCACTAGCCACCAGCGTGGTGATGTTCCACTGCAGCACACCTCGGGCGATGAAGAGGAAGGCGACCACTGTTACGAGGACGCGCAGCGTCTTGCGGGCCACATTGACGAAGGTGCTGTCCAGGTCGTTGTCATCTCGCAAGACGAGTTTGCGGCAGTAGTGGTCCGCCACCTCCACCAGGCGATACACGTACCAGAAGCAGGCGGCGGCGGCAATGGCGAGAGAGACTCTTGTCAGCCAGCTGATCCCCTCCTCGGGAATGCGGCCGGTTAGAAGCAGCATCAATCCCGTGTAGACCCCAAGTGTTTCGACCACCACCCGCGTTGGCTTCACCGCATGGGCGAAGACAAGATCGTCCACGTCCCAGGATGTGCGCTTGCAGATCCTCGCCATCTGCTTGCCGAGAAACCAGTTGGATATATGCGCCAAGGCGAAGGAGAGAATGAGAACTACGCCGAAGCACAGGTAGCGCCACGCTTCGACCCCGAGAAACATGTACTGAAAACTAGGGCCGAACCATTCGCCTATTTGTCCGGTTACGGTCTCGAAGAATTTTTCACTCTCTTGGTCGAGCGCCCTGATCTCGCCATGTAGAATGTTCGTTTCCTCGGGCGTTTTCTCCTGTTCCCTGGCCGCCGCCGCCACTTTGACCACGGCCTTCTTCTTGACGACGGCGGCTGATGGTGTCACCACATTCTGGGCTGGGCAGAAAGGGGACGAGAGCATGCCCAGCGCAAGTGCCAGGCCGAGAACACGGCAGAATCGTGGTTTCATGTCAATCATCCCAACTCACTTTCTCTGGATCTTGACTTCGCCCCCACCGGCCTTGCGCCGGTGGAGCGAGAGATTGCCGCATGGGAACTGCGCTTCCCCCTTCCGACTCACCTGTCAACACCAATCTCTCGCTCCACCGGGATAAACCCAGTGGCGGCGGAACCAAACCACCATTCTTCAGCCATCGCTGGATGTGCTGCGGGTGGGGAACACGCCGTCGAGCGCCTGTTGCACGACCGTCTTGATCTCGTCCGAAAAATCCTTCTTGAGGATCCAACGGAGGTAGCCGGGCTCGTCGGCGGCGAGCTGCCGCAGTGTCATGCCCCTCTTCTGTCCGAAGGCGATGACCGCCTCGCCTCCCTGCCAGCGCAACTTTCCCTCCGGGTCGATCGCGTCCGGGTCCTTGGGGTTGCAGAACTGATCCAGCCCAGCGACGTCGCGGGGGAGGTCCTGGTAGCGCGCGAGCTGCCCTTCGAGGACTTCGAGTGAGGCGCGGGTGTCGGCGAGTGCGGAGTGCGCATCCACAAGGTCCTTGCCACAGTAGAGGCGGAGAGCGGCGGAGAGATTGCGGGGCTCGTGTCGATGGAAGATGGTGAGCGCGTCCACGAGGCGCGCGCCTTTGAGGACGTCGGGTCTGCCCGCGTCGGCGAACTCGCGGGTGAGCAGGGGCACGTCGAAGCGCAGGATGCCGAAGCCCGCCAAGTCGGAGCCCTGCATGAAGGCGGCAATCTGCGCAGCGACCTGCGCGAAGGTTGGCGCGTCGCGGACGTCCGCATCGCTGATCCCATGGATGTCGCTCGTCTCCTTGGGGATGGCTCGCTCGGGATTGATCAACAGGTGCAGCGTCTCCTCGGTACCGTCCGTACTCACTTTGATGGCTGCGAACTCGACGATCCGGTCCGCCCGGGGGTTGACCCCGGTGGTCTCGAGATCGAATACGACCAGCGGCGTGTCAAGCATGATGTTCATACGGTATATTGTCCCTTTGCATAGGTATCATAGAATTCCTCGAACCCGCCACGAAAACGTATTGCTCCGAGCCTGTCAGATCAAGTGGAAGCATAGTGATGCCAGACCCAATCCATTCTTTTTTCAACACGGACCTGATCATTGTCGGTGGTGGCGCGGCCGGGCTTGCGGCGGGGATCACAGCGGGCGAGACCGGGCTGCGTGTGTGCATTCTCGAGCGCAGGCACCGCGCCGGTTTGAAGATACTCCTCTGCGGCAACAACCGCTGCAATGTGACGCATGACGCGGATCTTGGCGGAATGCTCGAGGCCTACGGGGAACCCGTCGCGGAATTTCTGCAGCCTTCGCTGGACGCCTTTCCTCCCGCTCGGTTGCGCAGCTGGTTTGCAGCGGGGGGGCTCCGCACCGCCGTGCACCGGGATGGACGCGTGTTCCCGCAATCCGAGAAAGCGGACGATGTCGTCCACTTCTTCACAGATCGTCTGCGGGAACTTGCGGTGCCGCTGGTTCTGAACTGCCCGGTGGAGGCGATCCGTGCCATCACCGACGGGTTCGAGGCGGAGACTGCGAACCTGACGCTGCGCTCGCGTTTCCTGCTTCTTGCGACGGGGGGGGTAAGCTACCCGAAAACAGGGTCCGTCGGCGACGGACAGCGTTTCGCAAAAGCGCTGGGTCACCGCGTCGCACCCTACCGAGCGGGACTTGCGGGCGTCGAGTTTCGACAGGAATGGACGCAACGTGTCGGCGAGACGAGCCTCCCTGCCACCGAAGTGCGCATTTTGTCCGCGGGGCGCCACGTCGCGACCACATATGGAGAGATTCTCCTCACTCGCTCCGGTGCGCGCGGACCGGCGATGGTGAACGCCAGTCGAATCATCGCGCGGGAGACTCTCCGAGATGTCTCCTTCGATGTTGATCTGCATCCCGGTCTGGATGAGAAAGCACTTGTGGCGCGTATGCCGAACAGGGGAGGATCCCCGGCTGCAGCCATCGTGAAGATGGGCTTGCTCCCGGATGGCGTCGCACGCGATTTCCTGAAAAACGCCCTGAGGGGAGAGGGGTCCGATGCCGCGGGAATCGCGCGGGCACTCAAGCACTGGCGGCTCGAACTGAAAAGCATTCGCCCCCTGAAGGAGGCGATGGTCACGGTCGGCGGAGTGGTGTTGGAGGACATCGACCCCGCATCCATGGAATCGCGCAAGCGCCCAGGCTTGTACTTTGCGGGGGAGGTGATGGACGTCGATGGTCCGACGGGGGGGTACAATCTGCACGCCGCTTTCTCGACTGCGCGGCTGGCCGTCGCCTCCATCGCGAGGCGCCTCGGGAAAGAGTTGCCTCCCATTGCCTCCCCTCGTCCGGAGCGTCACCCGCGCGGCAACCGCCCACGCGGATCCGGCGGTTCCCGCACCCCCCGCTCTGGAGGCGCCCGAAGAACGGGCCGGCGTCGGCGTACTTAGGGTCCGCGCGAGAATAACTTCACAGTCATCCCACAGGATGATGGAGTGGTGGAGAACTGGAAAGTTGGAGGGCTGCTCCTGAGCTTGAACTGCATTGTGCAGCAACGTCCGAAGACCAACCAATTGGGACTGGGAATTTGCACTTTCAGCACCATTCCGAAAATCTGAAACTCGTTGATCTCAAACACTCCATTCCTCCAATCCTCCAGTCCTCCATGAAGTCGCTGTGATTTCCCGCCGGATGCCTGCTTGTCATTTGTCGGTCGATTTTGTGGATCCAATGGGCATATTAGCCGACCAACACGGCATTCAGAGCCCCAACCAGACTAGAGGAGTCGCATTTCAATGTTTGAGAGTGCAATGAACTGGATGCAGATGCAGCCGACCGGCCGCATGATCGAGTATGCCGTGATCGCGGGATACCTAGTCGTCCTGGTGGCGGTGGCGCTGGTCTTCAGACGCTTCAACGAGAACGTCAGCGACTACTTCCGCAATGGCTGCAAAGGCACGTGGTGGCTGGTGGGTATGAGCGGCTTCATGGCCTCCTTCAGCGCCTGGACCTTCACGGGCGCGGCGGGAGTAGCCTACAGCAACGGCTGGTCGATCATGATCATCTTCATCGGCAATGTGCTGGCGATGCTGCTGAACGCGGCATTTCTCGCGCCGTGGTTCCGCCAATTGCGTGCCATTTCCGGGCCGGAAGTCATCAAGATGCGCTTTGGTGTTTCGACACAGCAGTTCTACGCCTGGCTGACATTTTTCACCTACTTCATCGGGGCCTCTCTCCAGCTCTACGCACTGGCTGCATTCTGCTCCGCCGTCTTCCAGTACCAGGTTGGCGCGGTGATCGTCTTCGTTGGCTGCGTGGTTCTCTTCTACTCTCTGCTGGGCGGTTCCTGGGCCGTCATGGCCACGGACTTCATCCAGAGCCTGATTCTGATCCCCATGACCGTGTTGGTCGCCTGGCTGTGCCTCCGCCAGTTCGATGGAGGACTTTTTGGATTCTTCCAGGCGATCCAGGACCAAGGCCTGTCGAAGCAGTTCAGCATCATCAAGCCCTTCGATCCGAGCAAGTTCATCGACTACAGCTGGGTCTGGATCATCGGCATGTGGATCAACCAGTGCCTAGGGCAGAACGCCATTGGCGCCGCCCCCCGCTATTTTGCAGTCAAGGACGGTAGCGAAGCACGAAAAGCCGCGTTGATTGCGGCTGTTTGCATGGCACTGGGGTGTCT
>JAGLDW010001500.1 GCA_023145395.1 Lentisphaeria bacterium
GGCGCTTCCATGTGGCGCACCGCGACATCCAAAGTATAGGGGCCCACTCGAGGGGCACCGCCCCCGGCGTAGGTGTCGAGCACCAGGAAGTAATCGCCCGCGGTCAATTCGGCGTACACGCCCTTGTCCGAGCGTTCGATCAAGTCCAAGGGTTCAATGTCGCCCAGTAGATGTACGTCGATGTCCACGCCTTCGGGTTCCGGGCAGACCAGCTCGGCGGTAAAGCGCACGGGTTGATCCAGGGTGAAACTGTAGATGACCTCTGGCCCGGATTCGTCCAGTTCGTCGGGCGGATAGGAGTCAAAAACATCAGAAGCGGCCAGGGAAGTATCGCGGCTGTCGGTGTAAACATAGGGCACGGGAAGCGCCGTGTCCGGTTCGCCAAGGGGTACGGGGTCGGTCAGGGTGCCGTCGTGTTGTCGGGCGAACTCCATCCGTAAAGTATAGGGACCAGGCATTTCCACTTCGCTCGATACATAGGTGTCCATGATGAAATAGTAGCGACCCGGGGCCAAGAACTCGTCAAACTGATCGTTGGCCCGGCTGAGTAAGACCAGGGGCTCGACCGAGGCCAAGAGGTGCAGGTCCACGTCCACCCCTTCGGGTTCCGGTGTCGCGATGCGGGCGTTGACGGCCATTTCTTGATCCAGATCGAACATGTAGACAAACTCGGGGCCCGATTCGTCCAGCTCGTTGGGTGGATAAGCATCGAAGCGATCCGAGGGGCCCTCCGTGGTATCGCGGGCGTCCGTATAGATATAGTGATCGCCTTGAACCGGGATGATGATGGGGTCTTCCACCGTGCCCAGGCCCAGGATTTCCTCGCAAGCATCGCCGATGCCGTCGTTATCCGAGTCGGCCTGATCCGGGTTGTAGTCATTCGGGCAGTTGTCTTCGTCATCGAACACGCCGTCGTCATCGGCGTCTAGGTCCACGCCCTCGCAGGCATCGCCGATGCCGTCGTCATCCGAGTCCGCCTGGTCCGGATTGGACTCGCCCGGGCAGTTGTCTTCACTGTCGGCTATGCCATCGCCATCCCCGTCCGGCATGCAGACGCCGTCGACGAGCACCTGGCCGACCTGGCAGTTGGAGTCTTCGCTGCATGCCGCACAAAGGCTCATGCATAGGAGGAGGATGAGCAGTCGCCGTGTGGGCATGGGTTACTCTTTTCTTTTCACCATCAAGGATTGGGCACGTCGTCCAAGTGGGGCGTATGGGCCAGCCAGGAACCATCCAGGGCGGCCGCGCG
>JAGLDW010001501.1 GCA_023145395.1 Lentisphaeria bacterium
CAGACGAGTACACCGCCTCCACCTCCGAAAGGACGTGGAGGCGTTTTTTTTGGGGGGGCATCCGACGAGAACCTCAAATTTCGATTCTCACAACCAGCTCGCTGCGCAAATGCCAAGGCCAGAACTCACATACTGAGGCTGCCGCCGCGCAGCTTTGGACGTGGGCAGTGCGGGATAAAGTTGTTTCGCGCAGACCCCTTATTACTCACATTTTGAATTTCGTTTTGCCCCGTCATGCCGCCACTTCTTCAAGTTTTTCAGCCTGCACGGCGGCGGCGACCGAATGGTCGTCTATCTGGAGAGCGACTTGAAGAAAATCCTCGATGGCCTGGTGGATCGCGGCGGCGATCTCGTTTGTCAGGTCGTCGCCTATGCGGGGCCTGAAGCCATCGAGCACGCCGTGAAGAACGGCCTTGAGAAGCTCCCAGGTCATCCGCGCGAAACTCAGTTGCACGAGTTCCCCGGAGATCCCCTCTCTGACTTGTCCCCAGGACAGCCCCTCGCCCGAACATTGCAGCGCATGAAAGAGCAGCGTGAAACGCATCGCGGTAAGGTGCAGCGACGCATAGTGCACCACATAGCATCCGGTCTGCTCGCGCAGGAAGCCAAGATACTGCTTGGCCTCCTTGAAGTACACTTCCACACCCCAGCGCATGGCGTAGGTTCGGAGAATGCTTTCCGGTTCACGATCGGGATCGGAGCACAGCAGAACCACCCATGCGTCGTTGGTGCGGGTGCGCAGTTTGCTGAACACGAGACGGACTTGCACCCGCTGCGGCGGCTTTGAGGAGTCGGTCTGGAGATTGAGCTCGACGAGCAGGGAGACGACCAAATACCGGCTGTGGGGGGCGAGCGGCTTCATCCGCCGTTTCACCATTTCATATAGCATCTTGGCGGTGTGATCCCGGTTCTGGAACCGGTACTTCAGATTGCCCCGCTTCATCATCATGATCACGGTCAGGCCCTCCTCGATGCCGGCTCTGATATTCTCCTTGTTGCCGAACCAACTGTCCGCCAGTAGATGCGACGCCCTGAACCCGGACCGCACCGCCCGTTTGAGCATGGAACGAAGCATCTCGTTCTTGTTGCATTCCGTGGCTGTGCGGTAGTCGCGGGCAACCGCGCTGCGGCTGTCCTTGAACGGCGCCTGCAGCTCGATCCGCTTCTTGGCGCTGACGTAGATCTGCCG
>JAGLDW010001502.1 GCA_023145395.1 Lentisphaeria bacterium
AGCCGTCTATGCGCATAATGTATATCTTTGTGACTTAGATCATCCGCGTAACTCGTTGACGAATAAAGAGAAACGCCGGGAATGATTGCTGCAAAAATGGCAAGCACGCTGGCGGCTTTCGCCAGTTTCAACCACCTCGATTTGTGGCTGTCGTCTGTAGACCTGGACGCCAGCACCTCGAAAGTTACAACTGCTTCGTTCTCGCCGCAGATTTGCGCTAGGTCTGCTGCTAAGTCGACGGTCATCGGTGTTTTTTCGTTGCGAACGCGGTAAAGAAACTCGCGAGTAACACCGACTCGACGAGCCAATTCCGACATATTGCCGACCTTTGCTTTAGCCCTGTCGATTAACGCCGCGTTATCCATATTCGCTACTCCCTGGGGTTCCGACCCAGAACTCTACGCCGATAACCATACGTTGACACTCTGAGAACTGTTCATTCTCATGTGCGAACCAAGCGTTCACACAAAGGGGGATGGACGTGGGAATGTTCAGAGAAGACGAGCGTCACCATCTGGTCGCGACGCTCTCAATCGCGGCGCTCATTCTGAGCGTGTCTGCATCGGTGATCATGATCGCGGTGCTGATCTGATGACGGCCGACCAGGCAGCGCGTCAGTTCATCGCTGAGAAGGGCGCGACCGTTGAGCAGCTGATGGAGATTCGGGCAAAGCCCGTCAAGTACTTCGTCGGCTGTCCCCACCCAACGCCAGAGGAATTCGCGGCCCAGATCGAATCCCACTGTTACCAGTGCGAAATCGTTGCCCGGGCGGTGTGGTCATGACCTGGCTTTGGTACGCACTCCGTCGCCTGATCCTCCGCCAGTTCTGGCGTGCATTCCGTCGCTGGCAGCGCCAGCGCCGACAGGCGGTGTGGTCATGATCGTCAAGCTCTCCCCGATCCAGCGTCAAATCCAGCCTGACCAGCTGACGTTCAGCAACTCCGATCTGCGTCAGATCGGACTCGATCTCGGCGAGCCGTCCAAGGCCCAAAGTCCGGGTTCAAGTAATAACCCGGACAAATGCTCATGGGTGAGCAATTCGACCACCGGACAAAGTCTCCCAGGAGAGACCCGAGGCCGTCGAAATGCTGTGTGACTGGCTGTCGCTCAAGCTGCCCGTCCGCAGCCTCTGGACCGACGTGCAGAAAGCAGTGGCCCAGCGGCTGAGCAACACCATCTGCATCGATCCAGCGGGTGAAATCGTTTGGTCCAAGTGGCCTCCGGAGCGTCTGCGCTCAGATACGCACCAGGTCACCGTCTCCCTCACCGAGCACTATTTCTACATCAGCGGATCACCCGCCCGGCTCGGCCAGTCGAATAACGTCTTCGGTAGTGCGGACATCCAAGGCTGTGCGCTCGAGATGATCCGCCACGTTCGCCAGCAACTCGACGTCTGGTTGCCCGAGCTTGAGCACTGGGAATGCACCCGCATCGACATCACGTCGAACCTCTACTTGGATTCGCATGCTCGAGTGCTTGAAGCGCTCGAGATTCTGCAAAGCGTGCAGGGTGGTCACTACCGCGTGAGCTCTCGCGGCTCCACAGCGTATTTCAACCGCAGTTCGGACCTACAGGCCGCGAAGGCATACGCCAAAGGTCCACACCTGCGCTACCAGATCAAGAAAGGGCAGGCCATGGCGACAGCCGACGAGGTTGACGCCTCGATGAACCTGCTCCGCCTCGAACTCACGCTCGGCTCGCGTTGGATCAGGCGCTGGCGAGAACAGCAAGTCGGCGCTCTCGGCGCCACCAAGCACCGAAATTCCGTCGTCGCACGGATCAAGCAAGACCGCACCCGCTCGATATGGGAACTCACCGAGGAAGAACTGAAACGGACGGCCGATGCGTACTGGTCTCGCATTATCGGTCAGGCCACAGAGGACAAGACCATGACAGATGACGAACTGCATTCGAAGCTGCAGCGCCTCGCCAAGACACCGCGACAGGGCAGCGCAGCGTTTGGGACCTGGCTACAGATTCAGGGGGCCGGCGTTGAACGGGTCAAAGCGTCCA
>JAGLDW010001503.1 GCA_023145395.1 Lentisphaeria bacterium
GAGGAGTTCGAGGGGGCGGTGAACCAGGAACTGGAGATCTACGGCGTCCTCGGACGTGGTTTTGTGGATCAGCAGGACCGCGGATTCCGCGAGGCCATCACCGGCGACGGCAGCCGCACGCGCAACCCCACGTTCGGAGGGCGCATCCGCTGCATGGGCTCGCACACGGAGCTGTTCGGCTACGGCAAGGCTTCCATCGCCGCAGGCCTGCTCGCCATCAGCCGCGCCAAGTTCCTCGGCGAGGACCCAAAAACGCTCGAGGGAAGCTATCCCGACGCGGCCAGCCAGCGCTCGGTCACCATGATCATCGAGGCGGCCACACGCGTCGCCGAACTCAACCACGAGCGGCTCGAGGAGCGCGGTTGCGCACCGGTCAGCGCGCAGTTGACGGACGACGAAATTATCATTCTCGACCCCTTTGCCACAGGCGAACCGGAGATCGTGTATCGTCGTGCGGACGGCTGACGGACTGAACGTGCTGCCATACGCCTACATCATCGACCGAAATGAGGGGCTGCAGCCACTGGCGGAGGCCGAGGCATGTCACCTCGCCGACGGTGTGGTGGCCGCCCCGGGTGTGGTGGAGGGACGACGCGTCGTGCGATCGGCGGAAACGGGATTTGTGCGAAGCGGCGGCAAGCTTCTCGCCAAAGGGAAGACGCTGGAGGAGATCTGCGAGAACATTGCCGCGCTGGGTCTGACCGCCCACCGCTTCCGCGTTGCCTCCGAGCCCATTCCCCGCAAGCGCACCGGTGCTCATCGTGCCGTGCGGGCCGTCGCCCACTGCATCGGGGGCACTGCCGATCTCCGAGATCCGCTGGAGGAGTTCCTGCTGGTCGTATCCGACGCGGGATTCTGGCTGATTCGCCTTTCCGAACCTGGCGACAGCAAGTGGCTGGCCTTTGTAGATCGGCCGCATCCCTTCTGCAATGCCCTACCCCTATCCGTTGGCCGCGCGGTACTGAACTTGGTCGCCAAACCAGGGGACACTGTCTACGACCCCTG
>JAGLDW010001504.1 GCA_023145395.1 Lentisphaeria bacterium
GGGCTTGTCCCGATGGAGCGACGATGGGAGAAAATGATAGTTATGCCATATTTTTCCTCTTTTTTGCCCCACTGCCATGATGGCAGTGGGGACCAAGTCCCCTTTTGGACGGGAACCTGATGACGTTTGTGCAGCTATCCATGCTCTGGGGTCTGCCGCTGGCGCTGCTGCCGGTCCTCATTCATTTTCTGAACCGCATGCGTCATCGTTCCGTCGATTGGGGTGCCATGCTGTTTCTGCTACGGGCTCGCAAGCAGTCCGTGCGGTTCGCCAAATTGCGGCGCTTCCTGCTCCTCGCCTGTCGTGTGATGGCACTTGCGCTCCTCTGCATTGCCTTGGCCCGACCGCTTCTACGCGGTGCGGCGGGTCGGCTCTTCTCCGGACCGCCGGACACCATTCTTGTGCTGCTGGACCGCTCGGCGAGTATGGAACGACGTGCGCACGACACGGAACACACTCTGCGGGAGGAGGCGGTGCGGCAGCTGCTTGACCGGTCTTTTCTCCTCGAACAGGCAAAGCGCGTGGTGGTCCTGGACAGTGCCTCGGGAGAGCTTGTGGATGTGCCGAATCCAGAACTGTTCCGAGATGATTCGGTCTGGCCGGGCACTGCGACCGGGGCGGAGATACCGGTGCTCATGGAGACGGCATTTGGTGTGCTGGAGGGATCGCGCGCGGGGCGGAGCGAGATCTGGGTTGTCAGCGACCTGCAGGCTTCGACTTGGGTGCCGGGCAGTGAAGTGTGGCGCCATGTGGCCGCCGCGAACGCGCGCCTTTCGCAGCAACCCACATGCCGGATTCTTGCGCTGCGCTCTGCCGATGCCGCGAACTGCGCAGTTCGAGTGCATGGCGCCGCACTTCGAGAAGAGAGCGGCACCACGGAACTGAGACTGTCCTTCAGTGTTCTTGGCGATGGCCCAGCGAGCGGAGTGCTGCCCGTGAGTGTCGAGATCGATGGTCGACGCACGGCGCTGGACCTGCACTTCGAGGGGGGACGGCTGGCCATCGAACGAAGGATCGCACTGAATGGAGAAGTCCGAACGGGCTGGGGATTTGTCGAACTGCCGGGTGATACGTGCGCCGCCGACAACCGGGCGTATTTTGCCTTTGAACCACCCCTGGCCCAACGCGCCATCGTGGCGTCGCAACATCGCGGCGAGGCGGCGCGCATGCTCGCGCTTGCGGCGGCACCCGCCCCCGATACGCTGTCGCAACGCGTTGACGTGATCAGCCCATCCTCCTTTCCCGCGACGGACTTGGGGGACTGCGCTCTTGTAGTATGGGTCGGCGCTTCCCATAGGCACGAACAGCGTTTGGAGAGCTTTGTCCGTGGGGGGGGGAGTTTGCTGCTGGTTCCCGACTCGACGGCACCCGCTCCCGATTTTGCCCAGGCGACCTGGGGTCAAGCGCAACACGCTCCGGAGGCCGAGCCCTTTCGAGTGGAGCGATGGGATGCCGAATCGGGACTCTTCGCCGATACACCTTCGGGGGGTATGCTGCCGCTCGATCGGCTTGTGTGTCTGCGTCGCCGTGTCCTGAGTGCTCCCAGCGATGCCGCCAGCGCCTGGTTCCACGACGGTGCGGTGTTTGCCGCCGCACGTCGTGTTGGCATGGGGTCAGCCGTCGTGCTTGCCACACAACCATCGAGAAACTGGTCCAATCTAGGTATGGAGGCTGTGTTGTTGCCTATGGTTCAACGTCTTCTGGACCGGGGGACAGATAGATTCTCACACATACGGAGCCAGGATTGTCCCGCAGTGTCCACGGTGCTCGAGTCCCTTTCCGACACCCGTTCCCGTTCCCGTCCTGGTTTTTCAGCCGGCGTCTACCGCGATGGAGATGCGCTGACGGTGCTCAGCCGTCCCGTTGGAGAAGATGATCCGGTCACGCTACAAAGTGGAGAGCTGGGAGAGTTGGCGAAGGGAGTGTCCTGGCACACCCTGCGGGCGAAGCGCCTGGACGGTCAGGCTGCGGGAGAGCCTTGGCCTGCGTTCGTTGCCGCCGCCTTGCTCTGCCTTTTTGTCGAGAGACTGCTCACCGTGGGTGTTCCTTTCACGCGGGGAGGATCCGTGCAATGACGGGACGGTTGGCTTTCTCGGTTTCCCCGTTGGACGCGGTTGTTTTCGCGCTGGCGCTGTTCGCCTGTCTGTGCTTCGCCGTTCGTTCCGTGCGGCAATCCTCCCGTCGGAGCCGAATGGTGGTTGTCGAGCTGTGGCGCGTTCTAGCTGTGGCGTTGCTGGCAGGCATGCTCCTCGAACCCGAATGGATCCGTGAACGAGAGCAGTTTGGCAAACCGGCTCTGGTCATTCTGGAAGACCGTTCCCCCAGCATGCGGACGACGGATGTGCCTGTGGGCGAGGGGAGTCCGGATCTTGTGCGGGCGGAGGCTTCCACCCAACTTTTAGATGACTTCCTCATCCCCGCTCTTGGCGAACGGTTCGAGACCCGGAGGACGCCTTTTTCCGGAACGGGGGGGAGCACCGAGGGAACGGATATCGCATCGGCTCTGACGGCAGTGCTCGACGGGCGTCGTACTCCTCGCGCCGTGCTGCTCGTGTCGGATGGGGAGCACACGATGGGCGTGCCGCCTTCTTCCGCCGCGCTGCGCCTGAGAGCCCATGGCGTGCCAGTGTTCACCCTTGCCGTCGGCCGGGACAGCTACCGTCCGGATATCGCCGTCATGGCATTGGACGTGCCCTCGTTCTGTGTGCTTAACGAACGTGTCGTCGTTCCGTTTCGCATTGCGAATCATTTGGCCGTGGACGTGGATCTTCTGGTGAAGCTGGAGGTGTCGGACGGTCAGAGCAGAGAGAAACGTGTGAAAGTGGCTGCGGGTGCAGTGCTCGGCGATTCCTTTGTCTGGCAGCCTCTCCGCTCCGGGCGGGCGGACTTTGTTCTGTCAGTGCCCGTGCAACCTGGTGAAACGGATGCCGAGAACAACCGGATGACTGCATCGGTGGATGTCCGGCACGAATTGATTCGCGTGCTGGTTGTCGAGTCCCGTCCGCGCTGGGAATACCGCTTCCTGCGCAATGCCCTGCAGCGCGATCCCGGCATTCGCCTGAACACGCTGCTTCTGCAGCAGGCGGGGATGAGTATAGGCGGCGGCGAGGGATACCTGAACAGTTTTCCAGACACGGCGGCGGAGACGGCCTCCTATGATGTCGTGGTGCTGGGTGACGTGGGTGTCGGCGCGTCGGCACTGAGCGGGGAGCAGGCTGGCTGGCTTCGGATGCTGGTGGAGAAGCAAGCGGGGGGGATTGTTTTCCTGCCGGGCCGCCGAGGCACCCATGCGACGCTCGCAGGCACACCACTGGAGGATCTCTATCCGGTGGTGCTCGATCCCACTCAGCCCAAGGGGTTTGGAACGGGAGTCTCGGGGCACCTTGCGCTCACGCATCGCGGGGCGGATCACCTGCTTCTACGACTGGCCTCGGGCGGTGCCGAGGCGAACCGCGTCCTCTGGAAGCAGCTTCCGGGCTTTCACTGGTATGCGCCGGTCGTGCGCGCCAAGCCGGGCACTGATGTGCTGGGAGTGCATGCCACACAGCGCGGCGAATGGGGTCGTCGGCCCCTGATCGTGACGCGTCCCTTCGGACATGGACAGGTGCTTTTCCTCGGTGTGGATTCAGCCTGGCGTTGGCGCAAGGGCGTGGAAGACCGCTACCACTACCGCTTCTGGGGTCAGGTGATGCGCTGGATGGCGCATCGGCGTCACATGAAGCGCGGCGAGCGTGGACGGCTTTTCCATACGCCCGAGACACCTGTGCGAGGAGACAGCGTGCACCTGAATATCACACTTCTAGATCAGGATGGATTCCAGTTCGAGCCGGACCGCGTGAGCTGTCGGGTCACTGCGCCCTCTGGCAAGGCGCAGGAGATTTCGCTTGTGGGCGAGAAGGATGCGTGGGGGGCATGGGCCGGGAGCTTCCCGGCAGAGGAGGCGGGCGAATATGCTCTGGAGGTGAACGCGAATAGGCTGTCTAGTCCCTTCGAGGCGAAGATTGTGGTGGGGACTGTGGCGATCGAGCCGACGGGTCGGCCCGCACGTCCGGCCGTTCTGCGCGAGATCGCGCGTCTCACGGGTGGCGCGTCCGCACTGGCCACCCCTGCAGGGCTTGCCTCCGTCGTCGCGGAGATCCGGGCGTTGCCCGAACCCGAGGCCACGGTGGAGCGCACGCGTTTGTGGTGTGCCTGGTGGTGGGGCGCCGCAGTGCTTGCGCTTCTTGCCCTGCATTGGGTGGGGCGCAAACTGTCCGG
>JAGLDW010001505.1 GCA_023145395.1 Lentisphaeria bacterium
ATGAACTCGCTGGAGATCACGATCGACAGGCATCCCTTCCCACACAAGCTGTGCCATTGTGTTCTGACCTACTCGAACTGGGAGTGGGGCACGATCTGCTTCAGCGAGAGCCTGTTGGCGTTACGCCAGGGGATCCAAAACGCGCTGTTCCGCTTGGGGCGAGTCCCGACGGAACACTGGACCGACCACAGTACGGCCGCGACCCACGAACCGTCGCAGGAAGATGAATCGGGGAGCCGTGTGTTCAATGCACGGTATGCGGACATGATGGTTCACTTCGGCATGAAGCCGTTTACGATTCAGGTGAGAAAACCGCACGAGAACGGTGATGTCGAGTCGCTGAACGGGGTGCTCAAGCGCCGACTGGAGCAGCATCTGTTGCTGCGTGGGCATCGAGATTTTGATAGCGTGGCAGCCTACGAAGCTTTCCTGCACAAGGTGTTGGATAGAGCCAACCGACGCCGTCAGCAGCGGCTGAAAGAGGAGCTTGCCGCGATGCGGTTGTTGAGGGTCGACCGGTTGCCCGAGTTCGACCTCTCCGATGCTAAGGTGACGAGCTGGAGCACGGTAAGCGTGGCGAGGAACATCTATTCGGTGCCCAGCCGTTTGATCGGCGAGAAGCTCAAGGTCAAGTGTTACGAGGACCGGGTAGATGCGTTTTACCACGGTGCGCTGCAGATGAGCACTCCGAGACTCCCCGGGCGTAGCGGACACCGGATTAACTACCGTCACATCATCGATTGGTTGGTTCGCAAGCCGGGAGCGTTCCGGAACTACCGGTACCACAAAGATCTGTTTCCGACGCTGAACTTCCGTGTGGCGTACGACCGGCTTCGGGAGGCATGCAGCGACCGGGTCGCCGACATCGAGTACCTGCGCGTTTTGAAGCACGCAGCCCGCACGATGGAGTGCCAGGTGGACAAGGTTCTGGCGATGCTCTGCGCCCAAGAGATCGTTCCGCGTTGGAACACGGTCTTGGAGTTTTGTCCGGAACCACGCGTGTGCGTTCCGGTGGTCATGGTGCCGCCGGTGGACCTCAAACAGTACGACCTGCTGATGGCAGGAGGTGACGCATGAACGCATCCTCCCTGCAGATCATGCTGCGTGCGCTTCGCCTGCCGTCGGTGCTTGCCAACTATCAGGCCCTTGCCGTGACCGCAGCGTCCAACAACTGGGGATTCGACCAGTACCTCCATACACTGCTGGAAGTCGAGACCGAGGACCGCGCCCGGCGGCGAACCGTGCGTCTTCTGAAGCAGTCGGGCCTCCCGGACGGAAAGACATTGGACGCCCTCGACATGGCGGTGTTTCCGCAAAAGGTCCGGCGCACAGTACCCACCCTTCTGGACGGTGGCTTCGTCGAACGCGCCGAAAACGTCCTGGCGTTCGGCCTGCCGGGACGCGGGAAAACCCATCTCCTGGCCGGTGTGGCCCACGAGCTGATTGTGCGGCATAGCTACCGAGTGCTCTTCACCACTACGTTCAGCCTCGTACAGCGACTGCTTGTCGCGAAGGGGGAACTGCGTATCGAAGAGATGTTCCGGAAACTGGACCGATACGATGTCATACTGCTCGACGACATCGGCTATGTCCAACAGAGCCGGGAGGAGATGGAGATCCTGTTCACGTTCCTATCCGAACGTTATGAACGGCGCAGCATGATGATCACCTCGAACCTGATGTTCAGCGAGTGGGACAAGATCTTCAAGGACCCGATGACAACCCTTGCGGCGATCGACCGCCTCGTGCACCACTCGACCGTGCTGGAACTGGACTGCGAAAGCTACCGAGCCAACCAAGCTCTTCTGCGGCAGAAAGGCGGCAAGTAGACATGCGACCAAAACTTACACCAAAAGGAGGCAACGACAATTAGAACGAACCGGCAGTTTGAAGGAATATTGGGAACCATTTGGCCAGGCGCCGTCGTCTTCGATTTCAGCCCCAACGGGCATGCGCGTCAACTTAACAGCTCTTTCTTGTTCTTTAGCAATGACTTCTGTGGTTTTATACGCCTAAGAATGAAGACGTTTCGGTCTTCAATTGACCACTCCATCTCTTCGCCTTTTACGATGTTAGACGCTTCGGCGAGCGCCGCGGGAAAGTTCACGTAGAACGACTTCGTCCTGCCTCGATCCACTCGCTGGATCTTTACGCCATAGCCCATTTGTGCCTCCTGCTTTTTTCCGACTTTTGTTCAAGATTAATATAGTCGCTCCTTGATAATAGTATATATACTATTATTATAGGCTATTTCAAATAGGAAAGGGTCAAAACGATGAAAAAACGGCAGGAACTGAGGGCGCGAACAACATATTTGCCGCACTTGGGGTAGCCGAACTCGCCCCGGAAGAGATCCAGAAACTAGCATGGGAGACGGGCTTTCAGAAACGG
>JAGLDW010001506.1 GCA_023145395.1 Lentisphaeria bacterium
CTGGCGCCAGCCCGGATGTAGGTCTGCAGCGCCCGCACATAGAGCGCTTCGAATTCGGGGTTGCTGCAGCAGCCGGAACTACGGGAGAACGGATTGGGCCAATGCCGCTTCCAAGGCTGTTCGTTGGCGGTGCCGTCCAGAGACTGACAACCGTAGCGTTGGATGAAAGCCAGCGTCTCGGCCGGATCCGTCTTCGAGGGCATCCCAAGCAGAATACGCATGGTCGATAGACTGTTCGTGACCGCCCCCTGAAAAAAACGGCCACTCGCGCAAATCTTCGCAATGACCTCGGGATCATGGATGTAGGCCCACACAAGCCCCGTGACGTGGAATGTCTCCATGGCCTGCATCGTGTCGTGTCGATTCCTGGTGTTGGCGGAGCGCCAGCATAGCGCCCGCATGAGCACATCGCTGGAACGAGGCGTTCGCGGATGCACATTTCGAGCTTTGGCGACTCGGCAAGCGCGAGGCAGCGGACCGGGGCGGTCGGGGAAGACGAGCATCTCGACAGGATTGAGAGCTTTGTCCGAAATCCGAAACTCGTCAAAGTCTCCGGCAAAGCTATTGCGCTCCGATCCCTGCCGAGCGCCAAGATGCAGGCGATCGATGGCATGGCGGTCGGCCACTTCCGTGTCGAAAGCCGCCGGCGCCTCGCCCTGTGCGACAGAGAACCCATCGACAAAGAGCTGCGCCGTGGGCGGTCCTTCGCCGCGTGCGTTCCAGGTCAAGGCGATATGATACCATCGGTTTGGCAGAAGCAGGCCGTCCGTACGCAAGCTGAAGGCAGATGCCGTGTCGCCGTCTTGGTGCGCCTTGACCGCGAAATAGCAAAACAGGCGCCGTCCTTCGCCGGACCGCAGGGGCTTGTTCAACGCCAAGGTGACCCCGCACCACAGAGGCTCGTCGCGAGTGGTCAAGATGACATCGCCAAAGCTGTCCGGGTCGTCGCCACTGCATCGAATCCAACCCTCGAACGTCCAGGCTGTGCCGTGCAATCGCAGGACATTGGTGCCGGCCGAGGTCGTCAGAAAACGATTCTCGACCGGGTTTCCAGGGGAGTGAAGGCTAGCTCGGTTTTCCCGTTCCTCCCCCGCGAACTCCGGTGTGGGATCGGGGTTGGGAATGGTCTCCACCGCTGGAGCCTCGCCGGGTGTGAAATCTGCACCGCCACCCGCAGTCCGCAACGTCATGGCCGCCCCACCCACTGCAGCCGGCGTCGCACCCTCGACGATGGTGTCGAACTCCCAGTATGCAACCGTCTCCCCGAAGCACCACCGAGCACACGAAAAGCAAGCAACCAGGCAGAAAACCACAGGCAAGCGGTATGACACATACATAGAAAAATCTCCGTGACCTTTCGAACGACGGGTACTTCCGCGAGTGCCAGTCTAGGATCCGAGCGCTTCCGGGATATGGAGTATAGCGGATGCGGGATGCTCTCGCCAGTTAGGGGATCCGCGGGAGGATCTCACCCAGGCGATTAGGGAAAAGTCCTTAACAATATCAACGGAGCAACGAACAGCAAATTGCCGATGGCGGGCGGGGACAGGCTCGTCGCACGAGCTATAGTGAGCGGCAGAGGAGACAAGCTACAAATGCCTCAGACCGGCTTTCTTGCTCAACGCGCGAGGACTCAACATGCGATTCTTTCCCTGTTTCCTGCTCGCAGTCGCTGCAACGGCGCTGACGGCGCCACCGCCTTTGGACGGCACGAACATTCTGCCGAATCCTGGGTTCAGCGAGGCAACCAAGGACGGCAAGCGGCCTGCGGCCTGGGGTAGCAGCGACTGGCATCTAGGCAGCACTGTCACCTTTGACCGAAAAGAGGGACACTCGGCACCCGGTTGCGTGGCCGTCGAATGCGCCACCTCCAAGCAGCGGGGTTCCTGGCAGGTGCGCGTCCCCCTCAGTCCCGGCCCATGGAAATTTCATGCCTGGTACCGCACCCGAGGGCTTGTCGCCGACCCCAAGAAGGGCGTTGATGCCCGCCTGACGCTGCTCCGGGACGATGGCAAGGACTTTGCCGCCTTCCACGCATATGGCCCGGCTAGCGAGGGAGAATGGCAGCGTGCGGACGTCGCATTCGTGGCGCCCCCACGGACGGTCGCTGTGGTCGTGTACCTGTTCAACTTCTTCGCCGAGGGGAAAATCTGCTGGGATGACGTGTTTTTGGGCGCCGATGTGGAGGAGCGCGTGCGGTTCGAGGAAGAGCGTCGGCAAGACGCAGCCAGGGTCGAGGAAGCCCGGGCTATGGTGCCAGGCGCCAAGGCCATGATGACCGACGTCCGGAAATCGCTTGCCGAATTGCAGAAACACGCGGAGAACGGTGACGATATCCGCCTACTCGTCGCGCTCTTGGAATGGGCGCTGGAGGATGCACAGCTCGCCATTGACGCGGAGCTGGGAGACCAGGCGAAAGCGACGCTGGAGGATGTTCGCGACTACTGCAAGAGAGCGAACGAGTTGATACGCTCCGTCAAAGCCAAGGTTCATCCGCCCAAGGCGACCGCGCCTGACGATGGGAATCCCTACTACACCCGACTCAACGCCAACGCGAAACAGTACGCCAAGAACACCACAGTCTACGCCAAGGGCTACAAGGGCTACGAACAGATCGACAACGCATGGACGTTCCGGTCTCTCGGAGAACAGTCGGCGATTATGGCTTGGGGATTGCTTCATCCGCGCAGCGATCTATACCACGACCCCACTGTTCTCAAACGTCTGCTAGTCCACTTCCAGACCATCACCCAGAATCACAAGGACGGCGACTTCAATCCCGACCGCCAGGCAGTCCATGGCCGCGACCCCAACATCAACCGTTTCTGCATCTCGCCCATGATGGATGCCTGGCTCATGCTGGAGGCCGAATACCCCTGGCTCATTCTCCCGAGCAAGCGCAAGGAATGGCTCGAGCAACTGCGAATCCTGGTTGACTACCAGTACGAAACCTACGGTCCGCGCAAACCCCTCGACCCCGAGCGGCCACGCTACTACCCCAACATGGATGTGCACCACCTGCTCATCATGGAATTCGCCCACCGACTGTTCGGGGACGACAAGTACGCCGCCGACCGGGACACGATCCTGGAATGGCTCGACGACTCCATGTATCCCATGGGTGCCTGGACCTACCATTGGCCGCAGAACGAATGCTACGTCTACCATGCAATCAACGTGACTTTCATCGCCCGGTACTATGCGCTCACAGGGGACAAGCGAGCCAGAACTATCCTCGACAAATCACGCCCGTACTATCCTCTGGCGCATGACGGCGAAGGCATGACCGAATCCTACACCGACTGCTCGTGGAAACACTACTGGAGCGCGGCCAATCCCAATGGTCCGGACCTTATCGCCGGCATGTTCGACGATGCTGCAAACAAGCGCGCCGCTCTCGATGCCGGACGACGGGGATACGGCGGGGGGCTTGGCGCTCTCTACACGGCGCCGTGGTGGAAAGACATGCCACCCGCCCCCATGCGGGACAACTACGTGATCCACGACGAGAATATCCAGGGCCCTGCGGGCCGCTACGGACGTTTTTCGTTCGCAGGCACAGCGCGCACCGCACTGCCCGGCGAGATCGGCAAGGACACCTACGTCGGCTGCATGATCGGGGACCGCAACCGGAAACCTCTCCCCCTCGACGCGGCGCTGCAGGTCGCCACCATCGAGTTCCGGACAAAGGCGAGCGGAAACCACTGGAAGAACGCGCGCTACTGCGCCGGCAGCGAACGACCCAGCGTCATCGTCCTCCCCGACTCGGACATCGCTTCGCTGTGCTCCGCCTACCGCGTTACAAAACCCTCCTGGGGACACGGCAGCGCCGACCAGCCGTGGGAGGCTTTCCAGCAGTGGTTTCTATCCAAGAACCGTTTGTTTGGCATGCTGACCATTCGCGCACTGGAGGACACGACATGCGAGGGAGTCTGGGGTCGCCTGCGCTTCGGATTGTACCGCAACATCGAACCAGGCGAGGAGAACATGTTCCGCTACGGAAGCCTGCTCGCCAAGATCCACGCCCACAATTTTGCGGAGCTGTCCACCGCCAAAAGCGAAACATTCTTCCTGGACAAGCCGGAGAGATTTCGGAGTCAGGAAGTACTGCTGAAAGATCGAGTCATCGCGGAGGGAACAGAGGCAAAACAGACCTACGCCAAAGGGCAGACATTCTACTTTGTGACCGAGATTCTGCCCTACTGGAGCGAGCTGGCAAGTGATGTCGTGCCCATTCGCTCGGACGGATTCCTGGGCTTTTCGTTCACCGACGGCGGCACGCGCTACACAGTCGTCCACAACCCGGGCGACACCCCAAGAACCTACACGGCAAGAGTGAAAAACGCAGCAATGGTGGTGCACCGTCCCGGAAAGCAGAACATCTCTGTCAAACTGGCCGACGGCGCCTTGAAACTCACGATCAAAGCGGACTCTCACTT
>JAGLDW010001507.1 GCA_023145395.1 Lentisphaeria bacterium
CCGCCGTGCACGCTGGCATCATCCATGTGGAAGCGGAGCAGTGGGATCGCATAGGGGGCGGGACAGTGCGCGTTCTCGAACGCGACATCGCATCGGGCGGCAAGACGGTGAGCTACTGGGAAAAGCCGGGAGTATGGCTCGAATACGTGGTCAACGTCCCCCGCGCCGACAACTATCTGCTCAGTCTGGGCTACGCATTGCACTGGGCGGACACCGTCCGACGGATCACCATCGACGGCAAGCCCGTCGGAGACGTATTGCTACCCACGACTGGTAGCTGGAATGATTTTGCCGGACGCACGCTGGATACCCTCCACATCCCCGCGCTAACAGCCGGGCGGCACACCATCCGCTTCACCAACGTGGACTCCCGCGGTCTCTCGCTGGACTGGTTCAGCCTCCACACCACCGACGAGTTTCCCTTTGACCGCGACCTGACCGAGGCCGAGCACACTGCCTTCGTCAAAGCATTGTTTGCGGACACCGCATCCTCCTCGAAAGGAGTCTGGCGGAAGGGAGGAGTCTGCGCGAACATGAGCCACACGCCCATCAGCCGTCTGGAACTCGGCGGCTACACGCTGACAGCACCCACCATGCCGGTCTCCAGAACAAACACTGCGCAGACGGAGAACTTGATGATGCTCATCAACCATGCCAAAAAACGCCTGACTCTGTGGCTGACCGATGGCAAGACATTGTGGATCATTGTTGTCAGCCGTGACAACGCACCCGTAGATTTGCCCGTTCCCGTTCTCCAAGGGCATCGACGCCTGGTGACCGCCGTCGCCGACGGCCCGCAGAGCATCAATCTGACCAATGCGGAACTTCCCACCGCCAAGACGAAGCACGCTGTCGTCGGCGGCCTCCACATCACAGCTTCTCCTGGATTGCAGGTGGTTCCGGGAACAAACCGCGGAGACCTGACTCTGGGTGCATTGCGCCTTGGCCTGCAAACCTGGGGAAAATTGCGGATCGGAACAGCCCGATATTCACCGCGCTGGGGACAGGATGCGCCGAGGGTGGGACTCAAATGCAAAAAAGACTCCTGCCTGATTCAGGAGACGCAGCACCGTTTTCCCACCCTCGCCAGATTCTACGGCGAAACCATGTTCGACGCCCACATCTCCCCCTCCGGCAATCTGTTGATAATCGATCTGCTCAGCGACCAGACCATGCGCATTCACTGCAACGGCGAATGAAGACATTCTCAGGGCGGCACGGAAAAGTTCTCAACATTTTCACGCCACCCCTTGGTACGCGATGCAGGAAACAGGGATAGGGATGATGCGTTGACTCCTCCCCTTCCGGACTGGAACAGCCCGACTACTACTTCCCCGCGCGGTCCTTGATCTGTCGAATGAGCTCGGGAAGGTATTCGTGCAAGTCAGCTACGATGGCGTAGTCCGCATGCTCGAAGATGGGCGCTTCCGGATCGCGGTTGATCGCCACGATGACCTCGCTGTTCTGCATCCCCACGATATGCTGAATCGCACCCGAAACACCGCAGGCCACGTACAACTTCGGCTGCACGGTTGTTCCCGTCTGCCCCACCTGATGCGGGTAGGGAAGCCATCCCGCGTCCACCACGGGACGGCTGGCGCCCAGCGTGCCTCCCAGCGCTTTCGCCAGACTCGCGACCAGCGCGACACCGTCCGGGCCCCCGGTTCCATAGCCCGCCGTGACGACGATCGCCGCCTCCCGCAGATCCACACCACCCTCTGCCCGGGGGACGAA
>JAGLDW010001508.1 GCA_023145395.1 Lentisphaeria bacterium
AGCACGAAAACCATGATCGTCTCTCGCGGAGGACGCGGCGCAGAAGGAGGGCGGATCGTGTCGCTGGAGGCAATGGCGAACTTGCCATCATTCGGGTACAGCCAAACCCGGGCCGCAGACCATCCTTTCTCGATCTGGGATCGCTCGGTCTTCTGGCGCAAGGGCAAGTGGTTCTTCTTCCTCGATCGCGTGACTGTCCGGGAGGCTGGCGCCTACAGCGTTGCCTGTAGTTGGAATACACGAGGCTCCGTCCGTCTGGCTAGCGGCGCCGCAGAGGTCTCGCAGGGCGAAGGCGAGGCACACAGTGTGATGCATCTGAAGAACGCCAAAGCGCGGCGGTTCGACTCCCGTGGAGGCATTCACGAAACGGTTCTGAGGGAGATGGTCAAGGGTGCCCGGGTGGACTTTTCAAATCTTCTCTATGCCTCGGGTGGTCCGGCGGAGATGGAGTACGAGGTGGTGGAGGTCTCCCCATCGCTTTTTGCCATCACGGGAGACGAGGATGCCTATCTGGGCGTCACCGAAGAGGGTTTGTTCCAGCGAGCGGGTATGACGGTCCGCGGCAATGCCTTCTGCCTGTCGCCGGTTGCCCTTTCTGTCGTCGCGGGCCGGGAGCTGCGCTGGCACGAGTTGACTGTCATGACATCGGTCCCCTGCGGTATCGAGTTCGAGCCTCGGAGTGGACAGATCACGGTCGAAACGGACCGGACAGTGCAAGTGACAATCGGTCGGAATGCGCGCACGTGGGAGGCTGGGACGCATACATTCTCTGCGGCAGCGGCATCAGCCGAGCAGATTGCAGCTCTGACTGCGGCGATCCGGACCGATGCGGGTGCGGCTCGGAAGGCATCAGTTTCCAAGGTAGCTCAGCCCAAGCCTCTTCCTGCGCTCCCCGTGGCGTGGAGCCGGAAGGTGGGCGTCTACGCATCGTACTGCCTCGGGGATGTGAACGGCGATGGCATCGACGAAATCGTGCTCGGCATGTCCGATGGACGGGTCGTGTGTCTCAGTGATGCCGGAGACACGCTTTGGGAACACAAACTTGCTGGTGAAATCCGTGCGGTCGCCTGTGCGGCGCTTCCCGGCGGGGTGGCTGTGATCGCGGGATCCAAGAACCAACATGTCTATGCGCTGTCAGCAGACGGCGCGAAGGTGCTTTGGCGCCACAAGCTTCACTTTTCCAAAGCGGTACATGACAGTGCGCCGTGGTGGACCGAAGGCGGCAAGGCAACCACCAAAGGGATCCTTGTCGAGGATCTTGACGGCGACGGCGCGGTTGAAATCATTTGCGGCACCGGCGCCACCTTTGTGGAAGCGCTGACACCCGCAGGCAAGACCAAGTGGCTCCGGCAGTTCCTCTACGGGCAGCCGAATCAGTTCGGGATCGCGCCAACCGCCGACGGGACAAAATCGCTGCTTGTGAATGCGGGGCAAGCTTCCGGATGCTGTACCTGGCGGCTTGCCCCTGATGGCAAGGTGCTGAGCAGGAACGCGTTTCCATCTGGCCGCGGTTCGTGGGATGGCACCCGCACCCGCCAGATCGTTGTGGCTGATCTGGATGGCAAGGGGATGCAGATGGCCTTGGTCGGCCGCGGCGGCGCATTCAATGAGCTGGGCCTCTTCAATGCGGTTACTGGCAAGCAAAAGTGGCAGCACCGCATGGCCGACCAAATCAGCGCCGTGGTAGCTTTCGACACGGATGGCGACGGTGTGAAAGAGATCATTGCCGGATCGGTTTCGGCGTGGTTGTGCGCATTTGACCTGGCCGGCAAGCCGATCTGGGCGGAATCCATGCCTGCCGCAGTCCAAGCTGTGACCGCCGTCGGTGACACGCTGTACGTGCAATGCGCCGACGCGTGCGTGTACCGCGTTTCCAGCATGGGGAAATTGATCGGCAAACACCGTGTCGAAGGTGGGAATGCACCCACTGTGACCCAGCCCTGGCGCTTGCTGCACAAGCGTGGCAGGCTCTTTGTTCCCGACCGCAACGGCTGGGTGACCATCCTGACAGTCGGCGACCACTAGCTGCGGAGGACGGACCGGCGGATTCTTTCACCACGAGCCGAACGAAGTGAGACAGGCTCCCCAGCGGGGAGCAGTGATCCCGCAATCGCGGGAAAAACGGCAACACACGAAGCACACGAAGGGAGGGCTAATGGTCCACTGAGCCGCGACCAGCGGGAGTGGTGC
>JAGLDW010001509.1 GCA_023145395.1 Lentisphaeria bacterium
GCACTATACAGTCTTGCATTCGAAATGCCTGACTGTAGCAGGGCGCCGGAGTAACGCCTCAGTCTTGTGGGGTATCACCGAGGATGGTGAACACCAGCGGCATCCCGAGGCACTTGGAGGGCGGTTGCCCTCAACCGCCGTGTCCCCACGTAACTGAGGGGTTACGTGCGCCGTCTCTTGTTGTTGGCGCGCACGGGTGGCAGATGGTATAGTTTTCTTTTCTTGACTCCCACAGTCAATAACGGGATGCAAACCAGCGCCCCAGCCACCTTTTCACGAAGGAGAGACCGAATGAAAGTCGTGCTTGCCTATTCCGGAGGTCTGGACACATCCTGCATTCTAACCTGGCTACGAGAGACCTACGACGCCGAGGTGATCACCTTCTGCGCCGATCTCGGCCAGGAGGAGGAACTGGACGGACTGGATGAAAAGGCCTATGCCACCGGTGCCGTCAAATCCTACATCGAAGACCTCACAGAAGAGTTCGCCAAGGACTTCATCTTCCCCATATTCCAGGCCAACGCGATCTATGAGGGCACCTACCTGCTGGGCACATCGATCGCCCGTCCACTCATCGCCAAACGGCTGGTGGAGATCGCCGTGGCCGAAGGCGCGGAGGCCATCTGCCACGGCGCCACTGGAAAAGGAAACGACCAGGTCCGCTTCGAATTGACCGCCTACGCGCTGAAGCCCGACATCAAGATCATCGCCCCCTGGCGCTTGAAGGAGTGGACGTTCAAGGGGCGCAACGACCTCATCGACTACGCCAAGGATCGCGACATCCCCATCGCCGTCAGCGCGGCCAAACCCTACAGCATGGACCGCAATTTGCTCCACATCAGCTTCGAGGGAGGTGTCCTGGAAGACCCCTGGGTCGAATCGCCACTGGAAACTCATGTGATGACCACGCCTCTCGAGCAGACACCGGACACGCCGGAATACGTCATCGTCGAATTCGACAAGGGCATCCCCGTCGCCGTCAATGGCGAACAACTCAGCCCGGCCAATCTCATGCGAAAACTCAACGCCCTTGGCGGGCCGCATGGCGTGGGACGCATCGACATGGTCGAGACCCGCTTCACGGGTATGAAGGACCGGGGAATCTACGAAACGCCGGGCGGCACTATTCTTCATCAGGCACACCGCGCGCTCGAGAGCATCTGCATGGACCGCGAGACCATGCACCTGCGCGACCAGCTCGTTCCGCAGTACTCCACCATGGTCTACAACGGCTTCTGGTATGCCCCCGAACGGGAGTTTCTCCAGGCTGCCATCACGGAAAGTCAGAAGAACGTGACCGGCGAAGTCCGCTGCAAGCTCTTCAAGGGTGGTTGCCACATTGTCGGGCGACGCAGTCCCTACACGCTGTACAACTCCGAAGTGGTCACCTTCGAGGAGGACAGCGTCTACGACCAGGCAGACGCCACGGGATTCATCAAACTCAACGCGCTTCGTCTGCGCATGCGTGCGCAGGCAAAGCGGGCCTGACAGCGTTTTTAGAATCGACACGGAGATTCCCTCCTCCAACATCCATTCCCGAGAGGCGGAGGAGACTCCATCATCAAGGTGAATTACGATGCAGATGCAGATTCTCAAGAGCAAGATCCACAGAGCCACGCTCACCGAGTGCGAACTTGAGTATGTGGGCAGCCTGTCCATCGACGGGGACCTCATGGATGCTGTCGGCATGCTCCCCCACGAGAAGATCCTCGTGGTGAACCAGACCAATGGAGAACGACTCGAGACCTATGCCATCGAAGCAGAACGAGGCACAGGACGCTTTTGCCTGAACGGTGCGGCTGCGCGGCGGGGGGAACCTGGCGACATGGTCACCATCATGTCCTTCGCCTTGATCTCTCCGGAAGAGGCAGAGACCTTCGCCCCCGCAGTGGCAGTGCTCAATTCCGACAACACAATCAACACCCTCAAGGGAACCGATTGACCACTGACACGCACGAGACGGACGCCGTCCCAGCACACTCGAAAAGCTTGCATTGACAGCACCACAACTCTACTGTTAGGGGCGTGTGAAAAAGTCAGTGCACAGACAACGGGCGACTGGAGAGTCCTAGAGCTTGGAATTCCTATGAAGCATCTCGAAGAACATCTGAACCGGGTTGTCTACTGCAGTATGCAGAAACCGCCTGAAGAGATGCTCTCAGAATGCCTTGACATCCTGATCGACATATCGGGTGCCTCGGGCGGATCCATTCTTGGCGAGGAGGGAGCGGGACTTTCGTTCCTCTTTTCCGATGTCTCAAGCCTCATCGGCATGGTTGTGCCGTGGACCAGTATCGCTGGCACCTGCGTCTCGCAGAACGTTCTCATCTACACCC
>JAGLDW010000151.1 GCA_023145395.1 Lentisphaeria bacterium
CACAGGATGATGGAGTGGTGGAGGAATGGAGGCATGGAGTGCTGCTCCCGAGTTCGAACTGCATTGTGCAGCAGTGTCTGAAGGCCACCGATTGGGAATGGGAGCTTGCACTTTCAGCACCAGTGTGGAAATCTGCAACTCGTCGATCTCCAGTGCTCCACTCCTCCACTCTCCTGTCCCCTCACTGTGTTCGGGGCTCTGCTGCCTCCACCCCTCCACCCCTCCACCCTCCTGTCCTCTCACTGCGTTCCTGCCTCCGCTGCTTGCCTCGTCCCAATCGTCGTAGGCAGTTTGACGCGCTACCTTACAGGTCCCTGGCGCGGTTGCACACTTCGTTGAACCAGACGGGTGCGTTGCGCTATCAATCCGAGAGAAAAGGGACGGGTTTCATGCACCGACTCCGCTTCCGACAGGTCCATCTGGATTTTCACACCTCCCCCGCCATACCTGGCATCGGCGCCGCGTTCGACAAGGATGAATGGCAGGAGATGTTGCGCAAGGGGCATGTGGACTCGATCACTCTCTTCGCCAAATGCCATCATGGGTGGAGCTATCACGAGACGAGCGTGGGCGCCTTGCACCCATGCCTGTCCTTCGATCTTCTGCGCGCCCAGTTCGACGCCTGCAAGGAGATGGATGTCAATGCGCCCATCTACCTGTCGGCCGGTGTGGACAACGTCGCCTTCGAGGCCCATCCCGAGTGGCACGAGGTGGATGCGAACGGGCAGTGGGTGGGGTGGGCTCGCAGCCCCGTGCAACCCGGATTCCACCGCCTCTGCTTCCACTCCCCCTACATGGACTATCTTTGCGATCAGATTCGCGAGACCGTGCGGCTCTTCCCCAACTGCGACGGCATCTTTCTGGACATCATCAGCCAGGCGCCCTGCTGCTGCAAATGGTGCCTGGAGGTGATGAGCGAGAACGGGCTTGACCCCAATTGCGAGGAAGACCGTGCAACCTGCGCAAACATGGCGCTGGAGCGCTACTACCGCATGACCACCGAGGCATGCCTGTGCGACAACCCCGCCATGCCCGTCTTTCACAACTCCGGGCACATCAAGCCCGGGCAGCGCGATATTCTCAAATATTTTTCGCATCTGGAGCTGGAGTCCCTGCCCACCGGCGGCTGGGGATACGACCACTTCCCCATGTCCGCCAAATACTGCAAGAACCTCGACTTCGACTTCCTGGGCATGACGGGGAAGTTCCACACGACCTGGGGCGAGTTCGGCGGTTTCAAGCATCCGAACGCATTGCGCTACGAATGCGCGGCCATGCTTGCGTTTGGCTCCAAGTGCAGCGTCGGCGACCAGTTGCACCCCAACGGCCAACTTGACGAGAGCACCTACGAACTGATCGGCCGGGCCTATGCGGAGGTGGAGGCGAAGGAGGCCTGGTGCGACAAGGTGGAGAATGTGGCGGATATCGGCTTGCTCTCCAGCGCCGCCGTCAACGCCGCCTCTGGCCGCGAGGCGGCGGGAGACACCGGCGCGGGACGGGCGCTTCTCGAAGGGCATTTTCTCTTCGATGTCATTGACGGGGAGATGGACTTCGGGACGTACCGCATGCTGATTCTGCCCGACGACGTCCGCGTGGATTCGAATCTCAAGCAGAAGCTCGATGCCTTCCTGTCCGGGGGCGGCAAGCTGATGCTCACGGGCGAGAGCGGCCTGGACGAGGAAGGCGCCCCCCTGTTCGACATTGGCGCAGTGTTCGAGGACGAGAGCCCATTCCGCCCAGATTTTGTCCTGCTCGACGAGGCTGTGCGCCCCGAGTTCTGCAAGACTCCCATGGTGATGTATCTGCCCTCTCGGCGGATTCGTCCGACCACGGGCCAGTCGCTTGGCGCTGTGTACGATCCCTACTTCAACCGGACGGACCACCGGCACTTCTGCAGCCACCAGCACACACCGTTCAAGCCGGAGGCGTCAGGATACAGCGCGGGCGTGCTGAACGGCAACATTCTGTACCTCGCCCATCCGGTGTTCTCCATCTACCGGGGCTGGGGTGCGGTCTCCATGGCCGAGTACATCCGCAACGCTGTGAACATGCTGCTCGACGGCCCGACCGTGGAAGCCAGCCTACCCTCCACTGCTCGCCTGTCGTTGATGGATCAGCCAGGCGAGAGCCGCTACGTGCTGCATCTGCTCTACGCGAACACGGTTAGCCGGGGCGGCCCGCTCAGCTTGGCCGGTGGAACAGTCAGCAGTCGTGGCAGTATCGAGATCATTGAGGAACTCATGCCCTTGCGGGACACGGCCGTCGCGGTCCGCCCCGCTCGTGAGGTGGCACGGGTGACCCTGGAACCGCAGGGAGTGGACCTTCCGTTCGCGGTGGAGGACGGCGAAGTCCAGTTTGTAGTCGAGGAGTTCGTCTGTCACCAGATGGTGGTTCTGCACTACGCATAGGAAACGCCTTTCGGCCTCATCAGGGTCGGCGCGGACCCTGAGCAACGTAAGGGAGAGAGACAGTGGCCAAGCTGCAAGTGGTCTCTGAAGAATGGTGTGGCGAGATTATCGAGATCGGTGAAGGCATCGTGATCGGCCGCGATGCCGGGGCGGATCTCTGTGTGCCGTTGGGCGAGATGTCACGCAGGCATTTTCGGGTCTATGCGTGCGACGGGCACTACTTGGTCGAGGACCTCGGCAGTCGCAACGGCACTCTGGTGAACGACAAGCTTGAGAACCGCCTGAAACTGTCCAACGGGGACCGGGTCCGCGTGGGATCGTTCGAGGTCGTGTTTGTCGCGGATTCTCCCGCCGAGGCGCCCACCATGCCTCAGGCTGGGGGCTCGCAGACGGCGGCGGGGAACGTGTCCGTGTCGCTCGACGCGTCGAGCGTGCTGGTCGATGCCGAGCTGGACCGCGACCAGGCGGTCAAACGGCTCGAAGCCTACTACGCCATCTCCACCGCGCTGGCCGTGGAGTCCGACGAGGAGAAGATCTTCACGCGCATCCTCGAGTGCATTCTGGAGGTGTTCCCGCAGTCCTCGCGCGCCTATGTGCTAACCGGCGATTCCGTGGACAGTCTTGTGGAGAGAGGGCGCCTTTCCCAGGGTGGCACAGAGGCGTGTGCGGAGTCCGCGGTGAGCCGGACCATTCTCGCCCATGCCATTGAAGAACGGGAGGCGGTGCTGTCCCTGGACGCTGGCACCGACGACCGCTTCGCCGCCGGCGCCAGCGTCATTCAGCAGAATATCCACACGATGATGTGCACGCCGCTGATCGTCAACGACGAGATTCTGGGCATTCTCGAAGTGGACTCCGCGCGCACCTCCAATCCATTTCGCGAGCGCGACTTGCAGCTTCTTGTGGCCATTGCTCGCCAGATCGCGCTTTTCTTCCGGAATCTGACACTGGTGGAGCATGCTGCCGCAGAGCGCATTCGGCGCCACCAGCTGGAGGTGTTTTTCTCCCCCGCCGTGGCGCAGGCGATTGTTCGCAACCAGCTTTCTCTCGGTGGTGAGCTGCGCACGGGTGTGATCATGTTCTGCGACATTGTGGGCTTCACCCCCATGAGCGAGCGGACCGATGCCGCAGAGCTGGTGCGTCTCTTGAACATGTATCTCGGTCTGATGGTCAGCTGCATCCTGGAGAAGGAGGGCACCATCGACAAATTCGGAGGCGACGCCATTCTGGCCGTGTGGGGAGCACCCACCAACGTGGATCGCGGCGCCGACCGCGCGCTGTCCGCCGCCATTGACATGCAGAACGAAATGGTGGGCTACAACTCCCGGCTCAAGCAGGAAGGGGTGGAGGGGATCGGCATGGGACTCGGACTCCATGCAGGAGACTTCATCGCCGGCAACATTGGCTCTGACGAGCGGATGGAGTACACAGTCATCGGAAACCACGTGAATATTGCCCAGCGCATCGAGTCCATGGCGGATCGGGATGTGATCATGGCCAGCGAGGATTTCTGCCATTGTCTCGAGGGAAGCGTGTGCGGCACCCGATTTCCGAGCGTCTCGCTCAAGGGAGCGTCCCAGCCGATGCCTCTTGTGTGCATCCGTGGTCTGTTTCACAAGGATGGTGTGGCCCTGGTCAGCGCCCCGGTGACTCTCGATGGGGACATCGGGGGGAAGGTGGTGCGCGTGAATGTGCCGCTGAACCGTCTTGGCCTGCTGGTGGAGGGAGAAGTCCCCCCCGGAATCGAGTGCGAACTTGCCTGGCGAATGCCCGAGTGCGAGATGCCCCCCATCAAGATCCGCATTCAGTCCTGCGACATGCAGAACGAGACGTTGGGCGCGCTAACCGCCACGCTGGTCGAGGGGGAAGTGGGGGATCTGTTCTCGCCGGGGATCAAAGACGCGCAGTCACCCGAGATCCCGTGGCATCGCGGCAAATAGCCACTTTCACTATGGACCCTTTCGAACGCAATCTGTATGAGATTCTCGGTGTGGGGCGCACCTGCGTGTTCGAGGAGCTCAAGCGCGGCTACTACAACCGCGCCAAGGAATGCCATCCGGACCTCTATCCCGAAGATGTGGAGAAGGAGGACGAGTTCAAGCGGCTCGTCAGTGCCTTTGACATCCTCTCCGATGCCAGTTCGCGCAAGATCTATGACGAGAGACTCGCCTTCGGAAGCGCCGCAGATCTGACCGCGCGCATTTTTCGGCCAGTCCTGTCCTCCATCATGGACACCATCGCCGACGATATCCTTGAGGAGATGGTCGTGGGCAACAACGCGCCGCGAGGAACCACGCTGCAGACTCTCATGCTCGACCTCACACGAACATCCCGTTTCATCCGCTTTCGCGAGGCCAAGTTCCGTTTCCAGCAGGGGCAGCACCGCATCGCCTACAAGCTCTGCCAAAAACTTGCCGAATGGAGCCCGGGAAATATTCTCTACCATTTCTATCTTGCGGAGTCCGCACGCTTCCTAGGCCGGAAGGGCGCTGCCCGGAAACATCTCCACATTTGTGTGCAACTGGGGCTCATGAGACAACCTCCCCAACGCTTGGCGGCCATCCGCCGCCGTCTCTCCGAACTGCGGGAGGAGCAGGGCCTGCTCGGGCGCTTTGCCAACTGGCTCGCACCCGCGCCTCCAATCGCCCTCCCCGAAGGACGGGAGAAAATGACCGGAGAGCTAGGCCGGGCCTTTGGCCGCATGCTCGGACGGAGGGACGGCTTTGCCATGCACCCTCCTCCCTCGCGGAAAAAACATCCCAAGCATTTCCCAAGGTGATTGTATGCAGACGTCTCCAACGATCGTGTTTACAGCCAAGCCTAGTGTCGTCCGGGCGGAGCTTTGGTCGGCGTCCGCGCAGGCCCGGGCTGCACAGCTCGGCTGGGACGTCCGGCTGAACGAGTGCGAGGCCAATCTGTCACCGTCGCAGTGGGCCGATTTCATTGCGGACGCGGACGCCGTGATCACGACTTGGGGCGCGCCGCGATTCGACGGGGAAGTCCTAGCCAAGGCAGAACAGCTCAAAATTATTGGTCACGCTGCGGGCTCGGTGGCCAATCTTGTGTCGGATGAACTCTATGCTCGCGGAATCCACGTGGTCGGGGCAAACGTCCTGATGGCGCGGTCGGTGGCCGAATGGTGTCTGATGATGACGCTGCTTGCCGCCCGTAGACTCACGGAATACGCCAGTCTCACAGGTCCGGACGCACCAAACACCGCCAACCGGGCCCGCGTCCGCGGCATGGCCGAAGTGACCATTGGAGTCTGGGGATTTGGAGATGTGGTGCGACATCTTCTCGATATGCTCGCGCCTCTGCAACCTGGCCCCATTCTTGTCAGCGATCCCTATCTCTCCCCCGAGGAAGCGGAGCGTCGCGGAGTTCGCAAGGTCGATCTCGACACGCTCTGTCGCGAAGCCGACATCGTGCACACGCTCACTTCTCTGACCGAGGAGAATCTCAGTGGACTAGACAAGCGTCGGCTCGGAATGCTGTGCGATGGCGCCACGGTCATCAACGCGGGCCGCGCGCCCTTGATCGAGCGGGAGGCATTCCTCGCGGAGCTGGAGAGCGGACGGATCGACGCGGTCCTCGATGTGCACTACCGGGAGCCCGTCCCGCAAGGTGATGCCTTCGCTGCATTGCGCAATGTGGTCATGACTCCCCACTGCGCAGGATTGGGAAGTCGGGCAAAATACGTCGAATGCGTGCTTGACGAGTTCGATCGCTTCTTCCGGGGACAACCTCTCCAGCACGAGATCTCCGGCGCGCGGGCCCGGTCGATGACGGATTCGTCTCTACTTCGCCGGTAGAGGTAAGGGTCGGCACGGAAAGTTCTTTACATTTTGGCGAGAGCGTCGCCTCTTATTCCAATTTGCGTTCAAGATGGTTGTTTGTAGCGCGATGATTGTAGCCTTATGGCAA
>JAGLDW010001510.1 GCA_023145395.1 Lentisphaeria bacterium
AACGGGTGTGCATTGGGGCGGCTCACGGGCCGTTCGCCCGGCAAGATGGTTGACACGACGAAGATTCCTTTCTATAGTGTAAGGAGGAAAGCACAAGTAAGGAGTCCATGGTATGACGACTGCGACAATGACAACCAAAGGGCAAGTCACGATCCCAAAATCGATACGGGATTCGCTACACCTGCGCACGGGTGATCGGATCGAATTTGTAGTCCGTGGCTCCTCCGAAGCCGTATTGAGGCCCATCACCAAATCCGTTGACGAGGTTTTTGGCAAGCTCCATATCCCAGGCCAGTCCTCCTTGACCGTCGAGCAGATGGACGCAGCCATGGCAAAGCAGTTCCGGAGCCGCGAGCAATGATCGCGATCGACACGAATATCATCGTTCGATTTCTTGTTCGTGATGACGAGACGCAAGCCGAGGCAGTCTATCGACGCCTCAAACGGGCGGAAGCAGACCGGGAATCCTTCTTCGTTCCCCTAGTTGTATTGCTGGAAACAATCTGGGTTCTGACGAGCGCATACGGAAAGTCACGCAACGAGGTGCTAGACTGTATTGAAGACATGAGAAGAATGCCGGTCTTCGAGTTTGAGAAGGATGGAGTCGTCGCAAAGTTGCTGATCGACGGCAGAAACAGCAGGGCTGACTTGCCGGACATTCTCATTGCACGCTCTGCGGAAGCCAACGGGGGCGAAACGGGAATCACCTTCGACAAAGGAGCTGCCAAGCTCCCGTTTTTCGAGCTTTTAAGATAGGCAGCAGAGTCAAGACTCTTCAGGAGACTGCACACATGGATCGTGCCGAAGCCGAAACGCGAGTGGAGGGATTGCGCGCGGAGCTGCTCCGCCACAACCGCCTCTACTACGTGGAAGCCCAGCCGGAAATCGGCGACCAGGAATACGATGCTCTCTACCGCGAGCTGCTAGTGCTCGAGGGCGATTTTCCCGAACTTGCGAGCAAGGATTCGCCCACCCAGCGCGTAGGCGCCGAACCACTCTCCGAGTTCGAGACCCGCACGCACGCCGTGCCCATGCTCAGTCTCGACAACACCTACAACGACGACGATCTGCGCAAGTTCCACGAGTATGTTCTCCGCGGACTCGACAGCGATGACTTCGACTACGTGATCGAACCCAAGGTGGATGGAGTCAGCATCTCGGTTCGCTACGAGAACGGGGTCTTGACGCAGGCGCTCACCCGGGGCAACGGCGTCCAGGGAGACGACGTCACCGCCAATGTCCGCACCATCCCCAGCGTGCCACTTCGCCTCGCGACGGACCATCCTCCCGAAGTCCTCGAGGCACGCGGGGAAGTGTTCATGAGCCATGCGGGCTTCGCCGCCCTCAACATCCATCGCGTGGACAACGGCGAC
>JAGLDW010001511.1 GCA_023145395.1 Lentisphaeria bacterium
CGTGGCAGGTTCCACCATCAGCCGAGCCACGCTCCACAACGAGGACGAAGTGCAGCGAAAGGACATTCGCGTCGGCGACATGGTTGTCATCCAAAAGGCAGGCGAAGTCATCCCCGAAGTGGTGCGTGTGATCCTCGAGGAGCGCCCGGAGACAGCCGAACCCTTCGATCTCATGAAGCACGTTGGCGGCGTCTGCCCGTCCTGCGGCCAACCCGTGGAGCGGGATCCACAGTTCGTCGCCTATCGCTGCGCCAATCTCCAATGCCCTGCGCAAAGCGTGCGCCGCATCCGCCACTTTGCCTCGCGCAACGCCATGGATATCGAGGCGCTCGGAGGCATCGTCGCGGAAAAACTCGTGGAGCGCGGACTCGTCGGAGAGCCCCTTGACCTCTTCGATCTCACGGTCGAGCAGCTTGCTCCTCTCAACCTGGGGACCGATTCCGAACCGCGTGTGTTTGGCGAGAAGAATGCCACCAAACTGGTGCAAGCCGTGGTCTGCGCCAGGCGCCTCCCGCTCTCCCGCTGGCTGCACGCTCTGGGTATTCCCAACGTCGGCACGACCATTGCCTTCCACGTCGCCCAGGCTCATGAGAATCTCGAGGCTGTCCGCAACTCCCCCATCCTCCAGGACATCGCCGCTCTCGCCGACCTGCAGGAGAAACGCCGCCTCGCCAATCCGAAATCCCCACGCAACCGGCGCGGAACGGAGCAGGAACGCCGAGATGGCGCCAAACGCTTCGAGGCACTCACAACCGAAGTCGAAGCCAAGGGGGGGCAACTGACAGCACTGGGATTCGCACGCCAAAGCGATGCGGACTCCGCAACATTCGTCACCACCACGGTGGGTGCCAAGACTGCCCAGAGCCTGCTTGGCTTCCTGACATCACCCGTTGGCCAGGGGATTCTAGACCGCCTGCGCGGGCTGGGAATCCAACCCGAGGGCACTGCACCATTCACTGCGGAGTCCGCAGGCGATGCGGACAAGTCTCTCGCCGGCATGACCTTTGTGCTCACCGGCACACTGGAGACCATGAGTAGGGACGAGGCCAAACAACGCATCCGCGAGCTTGGGGGGACGGCAGGCGCCGGCGTCAGCCGCAACACCACCTACCTCGTCGCGGGCGCCAACACGGGCGCCCGGAAAACAGACAAGGCCCAGGAATTGGGAGTGCAGGTCATCGATGAGGAACAACTCGTCTCCCTGCTGACCGGAAAATCGGGAAAAGAGTCATCGCCAGCAGAACCACCACCTGCGCCAGCCCCCGCGAAGTCCGAAAAACTACAGCCCGACAGATCCTACGGAGATCTCTTCGACTGGGCAGAACAGCAAAAGACATGACACCCGCGCATCACACAGCTTCCACCTGGTTCGGGATTTTCTCGCGGCTCGCCAGGCAACGAATCAGACGCCCATGCCGCGTGCTCCTGACCCTCCTGTGCATGGCCTGCGCCCTTTCCGCCGCACCACCATCTCTCCAAGTCATGCCCGACCGATCGCTGTACACCCATGAAAAGAAGGGGCGCATCCTCCTTGTTGGCGATATCCCACTCCTTGAACGCCGCAACACCCGTGTCGAAATACGCTGCGGTGGCAAACGCCTGGGGGGGGGACGCATCGACCGGCGATTCCGCGTCCCAACCGTGCCTTTCGAGACAACGGACCTGCAAAACAACGCCGTGTCGATCCTCTCCGTCACGCTCACTGCGACCGGTATCCAAACAGTCACTGCCAAGACCCAGGTGTTGCGTTTCGACCCCAAACCCAACGAGGTGAAAATAGATCACCTGGGGGGAGGACTCATCGTCAATGACTTGCCCTTCTTCCCGTTTGGATTCTACTGCTACAGCCCTGTGCAACCCACCCTTGCCGAAGAGGAAGTCGTCCGCGGCTTCAACATGATGAGCCCGTACCAGAGCAACTCCGCAACATCTCGCAACGCGCGTCTGACCTATATGAACCGCTGCGCCAGCCTCGGTATGCGAGTCAACTTCCAGTTGCTGCGCGTGGCAGGCGGGGGGGGCGTCTATGGGGCGACCGGGGGCGCGGCGCAACTCACGGCGTTGCGCGAGGAGGTACGCGCTTTCCGGGATCATCCCGCACTGCTCGCGTGGTACACCGCGGACGAACCCACCGGACGCGGCACCGACCCCAAGTTGCTGGAAAGCATCCGCAATGCCATTCGCCAGGAAGATCCCCACCACCCGGTCAGCGTGGTCTTCATGCGGGCACGGCGGGCCACGGAATACGCGCAAGGGCTCGACATCGTCATGGTCGATCCATATCCCATCCCATCCCGCCCCCCCACCGATGCAGGGGATGCTGTGCGAACCGCCTTCCAGGCGCTCTCCCCCGCAAAGGCGATCTGGCTTGTGCCACAATGTTTTGGGGGAAACGAGCACTGGCAGCGTGAACCCACGCCCGCAGAAGCGCGCGTCATGACCTACCTCGGCATCGTCGAGGGAGCACGCGGCATCCAGTACTTCGTTCGCCAGGGACTGCGTAGTTTCCCAAAATCTCCCGCGCTCTGGCATGCCTGCGCCGACATGGCCATGGAGGTGGCAGAGCTGACACCACACCTGCTCTCAACCGAGCCGCAGCCTGCGGTGACCGTCTCGCCAACGCAAGTGCGCGCAGCCGCCTGGCGGTACAAGAACACCGTTGTCATCATCGCCGTGAACACCCGAAACCAACCCGCTGCCATGCGCATTTCTCTGACAGGATTCGAACCGGAACCCGACATTCGCCTCCCCTTTGAGAACCGCAAGGTCACCGTGACCAGACAGGAGAGAAAAACACAGGAGAAAAAGGGGTTCTGGCGAAACTTGTTCGCCCAGGATCCGCTGCTGAATCCCCGGCCCACCACACCACCGCGGCAAGCAGTGTTCGAAGATATGATCGACGCATTCGGGGTGCGCGTCTACCGGCTGACGATCCCAGGCATGACACATAGGGGAACAACCCAAACTCCCGGCAACATGATCGTCAATCCAGGCTTTGAAAACAATCCAAGTGTCGGCGTGCCTGCCGGATGCTACACCACCGGTTCCCGCGACCGGGGAGCGACCTGCACGGTCGATTCGCGCGTCGCTCTCGAAGGCACCCACTCGCTCCGTCTCCACACGCCTCATGCCGACGCCGGGATCCGAGTCAAGCCATTTCGTCCACGCATCGAACCGGGAGCGGCGTACAGCTTCAGTTTCTGGGCGAAGTGCGCCGCAGGACAACCACCGCAAACACTCGGCGTCGGCATCGCAGGAGAACCAAAGCAGACGTTCATTCTGAACAGCCAGTGGCGACGGCATAGTGTCTCCGCAGTTGCTCCCACAAAATCCCGCAACTCCAAAATGCCCCTCTGGTACACTCTTGAAAGCGCAGGAACAGCCTGGATCGACGAGCTGGAGTTCCACTCCCTAGCCCCCCGTGCCAGCACTGGTGTCGATCCGGGGACCGGACGATTCTCGGTTGCCCTGGACATTCCTCCACAGGCGGTCGTGCGCTGGTCCATCGACGAACCAGTCACCAAAACCTCCACCCGCTACGGCGCCCCCATCCCGTTCGAGCATTGCTGCCAGCTCAACCTGCGCGTGGAAAAGGATGAACGCGCCTTCGACCAGAATCCTGTCACGCTTCTGCGCCATGCAGCCAACGGCAGACGGCCCACATACCTCCTTCCATACGCAGAGAAATACCCGGGAAGCGGCGACGGCACCCTCACGGACGGCCTAGTGGCAGGCACCAACCACAAG
>JAGLDW010001512.1 GCA_023145395.1 Lentisphaeria bacterium
GGAGACCCCCAAGCGGAGACCCCCACGTTCAACACGTCGAAGCCAAGAGTAACGCTCCTGCCGTGCAGTTCAAGGACGGATTCGGAGAATCGTGAAGAAGGGATTCCCTCCGCGCAAACCCTGATGAACTGCGCGCATGGATGTCACGCCATATTCGGCGTTCTGCATGTTTCGCTCTTGTCAATCGATGTCCCCGTGCGCCATCCGCACGGGATCAGCGTCCATCGTGCGTAGAAGGCGTACGGGCTCCCCGCTTCGCTCAGGTGGTGTCTGAGGCATGGGCTAACATGGCGCGAACAAGGAGGCGCCATGTCAACCACCACGATCCCCTTCCTGCGCGACGACTCGTTGCCGGCCACCCTGGTCGAGTTCATCCAGGAATTCTCGGACGAGGAGAGTTGCGCTGCCGTCCTGCGGCGCTGGAAGTATCACGATCGCGGCTTCACATGCCCCAAGTGCGGAAGTCACGAGGCGTGGCACTTGCCCTCGAGACACCTGGACGAGTGCCGCCACTGCGGCAAGCAGGTCTCGCTCACTGCTGGGACCGTCATGCATGGAACCCGCAAGCCGCTACGTCTGTGGTTCTTGGCCATGTATCTCTTCGTCTCGAGCAAGAGGGGTATCTCAGCGCTTGAGCTGCAGCGCGAACTCGGTCTGGCCAAGTACGAGACAGCCTGGACCTGGCTGCACAAGCTGCGCGATGCCGTGGGGGGACGCGCTACCAAGCAGCTCCACGGCAACATCGAACTCGATGAAACCTGGGAGGGTGGCCTCCGGCGAGGCAAGCCGGGACGTCCCAAGGTGGGCGATCGAAGTGCATTGGTCATGGGAGCCGTCGAAGTCTCCCCTCAGCAGGCATGCAGCGGACGCGTCCGGCTCGAGTCCATCGACAGCGGATCGGCGGAGACGTTTCGGGGTTTTCTCGACGAGCACGTCAAGGATGGCTCGGTGCTCTTCACGGACGACTGGGGCAGCTACCAGACGCCCTGCAAGGAACACGATCTCGACCACCGCCCCACCAATGTCTCCAAGAGTACGAAGCAGGCCCACGAGGTCCTTCCCTCCATCCACCGCGTGTTCTCACTGCTTCATCGGATCCTCCTGGGGACCTATCAAGGTGGCGTGCGTCGCAAGCACCTTCCTCGCTACCTGGCCGAGTTCGAGTTCCGATTCAATCGGCGCTCATCCAAGCAACGAGGCCTGCTCTTCCAGCGGCTGTTGAGCTGCGCCACCCAACGACAGTCCCCGTAC
>JAGLDW010001513.1 GCA_023145395.1 Lentisphaeria bacterium
AGCGAGTCGAAGTTCTTGGCCGCCTTCAGAGCCGGGTCGTTCAGCAGCAGCACGAGAATCGGGTCGTGACGCAGGCCACCCTGACGTTCGAAATCGCCCTTGAGGACCGGATCGTTGGCGTAGGCGTAGCAGAGCAAGGCGGTGGCGCCGAGATCCACTCGCCCCCCACCGTCCCCGTCTTGCAGCATCACTCCCCCGGGGGCGCGCATGTACAGCCAAAACTTCCAGACTTCCGCGATGTTGTCGTCGAAGACGCGTTCTCCGGTCATGCGATAGAAGAGCCAGGCGGCGTGCATATCCCAGCCGAACCGGTAGGGACCGTAGCTGACGCCCTGGTTGTGGCGCGGCGACTGGTACTCGAACCGGCGCATGGGCACCAATTCCTCCAGGATGCGGTAGGAGCAATAGCGATAGGGCACTGGGTCCTCGTCATAGATGGCGATGGCCATGCAGAGCAGGTCGCGGTTCACCTGTCCCTCGTTGCCGTGGCCGTTGACGATCATCTGCTTGAATGGAGGCCAGCCGATTTCCATGTCGTCCGCCAGCCGCATGAGATCGTGGCGGATGCTCTCCCGGTCCTTCGGAGACATCACATCGTAGCACCAGTCGTAGACCAGCGCCGAGGAGTAGATCGCTTTGCCAATTTCCCGCGTGATATCGAGAAGATTGCCAAACTCGACCACGGACAAGTAGTCGCGGATCAGTTCGACCGCTTTCTGTCCGTGGGCCTTGTCCTCTGTCATCAGGTGGACAAATGCCTTGGCGACCGCTGCCCGCTCGAGACCGGGATTGTGCCTCGCCTCCTGGTTTGGGTCGAACTGGAACTCGAACGGTTTGTCCGCAAGTTTCTGCACGCTTCCCCAAAGCGGTGCGTTTTCGCCTTTCACAAGATTTGCCCGAATCGCTGGCAACGATTGCTTGTTCACCCAGATGCGCGGGCGAGACGCTGGCGGAACCACCGTCGGTTGGTATGCCTGCACGGCATCGGAAACCTTTGGCGGTTGGTACAGACCGATTTCCAGGTAGTCGAGGCGCATTCCCTCCGGTAGCCAGACTGCAATCGTCTGTTCGCGACCATTGAAATCGAACTTCCCGGCAGTCTGCCGACAGCTTGTCGGGCGGCTCCACGGCACAAACACCACGCGGTTGGTCGGTCGTCCCCCATCGATGGACAGGGTCATGTACATGGAGTCGCGCTTTCCCTTGGCCTTGCGCATGGTCTCGGTGCCTTTGGCGTCCGTGGCGGCGTGGGTGCGAA
>JAGLDW010001514.1 GCA_023145395.1 Lentisphaeria bacterium
TCCCGGTCCGGCGTGACGGCCGCAGCCTTCTCGTGGATGCCAATCAATTGCTTGCGATCCTTACCGAGATCCTCTTTCCACTCCTCGCGCTTCAGGTGCTCCAGGCGAATGGTGAGCTTCTTGCCGACCATCAGCCTTTCCAGCAGCTCCGCCTCCTCTTCATCCCCCTGGTCCGTGAACAGAGATGGATTCGTGTACTCATCGAGATTGCCCTCGAAATGCTCGATTTTCTGCAGGAGGGCATCGATTTTCTGGATTGTGCGCTCGATCGAGATTGCAAAGCTATGCACGGAGCTTTCGAGCCGCTTGAGGTAGTTGACCCGCATCATGCCGATGAGATAGGACTCGCGTTTTTTCTGATCTCGGAGAACGGATACCCCTTCGGCTGCCTCCGGGTACTCACAGATGAACTCGGAGGCGATGTATGCCGAAGGACTGAAGATGGTCAGTTTGTACTTGGAGATGTCCGCGTGCAAGACATCATAGGGCGGAAAGTAGCCCTTGATGTCTGTGGCCGGGTGCAAGGCGATGGGTTTCAGCCGTTCGGGGAATTCCCCCATATCCCTGGTCCCGTAGTAGCTGACGATGTGGCGGCGGGAGCGTGAAATGGTGAGCTCGTCGAGCAGTTTGAAGAACGAGGAGTCGAGTGCGTCGAGCAGACGGCTGACTTTTCGATCCGGGTTTTTCTTTGGGTCCGCCCACTGCGAGAAATGGGTCTGCGCAGTCTTCATCACCTGCGCGATGCTTGCTATGTCGAGGGACTCGTCGAAGGCGGTATCCCGATCCTGTGTGATCAGCAGAAACTGGTTTCGAAGGTCCTTGAGACTGTTGTTCACGGGGGTTGCCGAGAGCAGCAACACCTTGGTGTTCACACCCGCCTGCAGAGCCTGTTCCATCAGAAACTCGTAGCGCGTGACCTTGCGGGTGCCATCCTCCTGGGATTTTCCGCGTGCATTGTTGCGGAAGTTGTGGGACTCGTCAATCACCACAAGGTCGTAGTTCCCCCAATTGTGCGTTGCATAGACATCCCGGCCCAGATCGGTATGGGCCAGCACTTTGAACGCAAAACGATCCTTGAGAAGGGGGTTGCGCATGTCGTTTTCGCGATAGACCAGCCAGTTGTCTTCCAGCTTCTTGGGGCAGAGCACAAGCACGCGTCCGTTGAGAAGCTCGAAGTACTTGATGACGGCCAAGGCCTCGAAGGTCTTCCCCAGGCCGACGCTGTCCGCGATAATGCAGCCGTTGTGCTTCAGAATCTTGTTGATCGCCCCCTTCACGCCGTCTTTCTGAAAGTCGTACAGCATGTCCCAGACATCCGACTCGAAGAAACCGGTCCGTTCGTCGAGCAGGCCGCCACGATCAGCTTCCGAAAGGTACTCCTCGAAGATGTGGAAGAGGGTCTTGAAGTAGATGAACTCGGGCGAGTGGTTCTGGTAGAGCTGCTCCAAGTACTTGAGAACATCAGCTTTGACGTCCTCGACCAAGGCTTTGTCATCCCAGACCTCGTCAAACCACTTTTTCAGGTCTTTCCTGTCCCGGTTGTCATTCACCTCGAGGTTCAGCTCGATGTTGTTCCCCGCAGCGGCTAGTCCCAACCCCCGCACAGTCAGGTTCGAGCTGCCGATGATCGCCTCGGACACACTGTTATTGTCTATGTGGTACATCTTGCCATGGAGAAATCCGGGTTTGATGATGGATCGTACATCGACCTTGGTCGCCAGCCATTCCGCACACTCTCGGGCGATCTGCTTTTGCTGTAGTCTTGTGGCCAGCGTCAGTTCATCGTTCTCGATGCGGAAGGCCTTCTTCTCGGTCTTCTCTGGATCGAGAGACTTGATGAACGGCGGTTCGCCAAAAAGAAAACGCAGGTGGTGGATCTGGTCCAGCTTCTCTTTGAGCGCGGCATAGGCGTAGATGGTGAAATACGCCGAGACAAAGGACAGGTCCGAGTTCGCTCCGATCCTGTCTCGTAGAAACTCCCCCACGGCGCCACGCTCGCGGTTGTCCAGGATTCCAGATAGGTCGGCTGTCGTTGTCAATAGCATATTTCCTTGTGCTACCGCTCGGGATCCGTCACACAGCGGAATCCCACATCGTTGCCGGAGTAGGTCTCGGGCGCCATCACCGAAGTGACGTGCGTCACGCCGTACAAACGCAGGTTCTGCTTCCAATCCCCTCCCCGAATGATGCGGACTTTTCTCCTTGCTGTGTCCAGAGTCCATTCACTGACATTCCCGCACATGTCCAGCGCACCGCACGGAGACGCATTTCCGACAATGCTGCCCACGGGGCGAGTCGCCTTTGCTCCAGACTCCCTCCCCACACACAGGGAGGAGGAGAACTCGTCTCCCCAAGGATAGAGACGCTTTTGCGCACCTCGGGCCGCTGCCTCCCATTCGGTTCCTGTGGGCAGGCGCTTCCCCGCCCACTGGGCAAATGCATAGGCGTCGTACCAATCCACACCCACCACGGGCTGATCGAGCTGATTGAAGACCTGGTCATGCCAGAACTTTGGCTGATGGGACTTCCCGATTGGCTGGTCCGGGTGGCGCACGGCCTCGTCTCCACGCTTCTCCACATACAGCAGGAAACGCGCATACCGGCGGTTCGTCACCTCCGTACGGTCGATGCGGAACTGCGGGACAACCACTTCCTTGCGGTCTGCAGGAAGCAGATTGGTGTCGATGTTGGGGACTCGATCGACCAGTTCGCGCATCAACTTCACAATCGGCGTGTCATCCCCGCCTAGGCGATAGACACCCCCCGGAATTTCGATCATCGAGATCCCTTCTTTTGGCTTCTGGTCGGCTACGCAGCGGATGCCCACTCCAGGATTGCGAAACACCCGCTTGGTGTTCATCGACATGAAACTCAGGGCGAAGATCTCCCCGGGTTTGAATGACCATCCGCCACCGAGGCACACGGCCTCCAGTTCCTTCTCTCGCTGCCAGTCCACCCACTCGGAGACATTGCCTCCCATCGCAACGGGTGCGCCGGGAACAGACTGGGGCCACTTGCGAACCGCGCAGACTCCGCGCGCCAGACCCGCAGGTCCGTAGTAGTTCTTCTCTGCGTAGACATCGCCCCATGGGTATACGCGCCCCGACACACCCCGTGCCGCCGCCTGCCATTCGTCACCGGTCGGCAAACGTTTCCCCACCCACTTGGCGTAGGCATAGGCATCGAACCAGTCCACGCCGACCACAGGGAACTTCGTATCGACAACATCCCTTTGCGACCAGCCTGAAGGCTTGTGGCTCTTTCCCTTGGGCATATCAGGATGACACCAGCGATGTCCCTCCTTCTCCACCGCAGCGAGAAATTCCGCGTACTCCGCACAAATCGTCTCGTATTTGTCCATATAGAAGGTGCGCAACTGCACTCGCCGGGGCGGTTCCTTGAGCATGGTTTTGAGCGCGGAGCCGGATTTGAGGCCGTACTGGCGCAGGAGGCGGACCGTCACCGATCCGTCCCAGTCTCCATAGGTCAGCTTGCAGGTTGGCACGACGACCATCTCGGCAGAGTCCTCCTTGGGAACATGGTGTCGTCCCCAGTAGACAAATCCGCCGACACCGGCAGCGAACACCAACACGGTTGCCACTAGCCACCGACCCAGCCCTCCCCCGGTCTCGTTGTGAAGCGCCGATGCCTGCGCGAACACGGGCTCCGGCACATGCGGCGGAGATGCCTCAGCCACATCCGGAACAGACACCTCACACTTCCCTGGCACTGGTGGGGGGACGGGCAAGGCCTGCGTCCGTTCCTCTCGAGAGAGCACCGCCTTCATCCTGGCGATGCATTCACCCCAGGACGCACACCGTTGGTCACGATTCTTGGCCATCATCATCTCGATGAGGTGCCAACAGGCATCGGATACCGCTGGGCCATGGAGGCGGACATCCGGCACAGGGTCGTGCAAATGCTTGTTGAGAATGTCCAGGTTGCTCTCGCCCGCGAACGGCACTTGACCGCAAACAAGATGGTACAGTGTGGCGCCAAGACTGTACATGTCAGCCCGGAAATCCAGATCGGCTCTGCCACGCGCCTGTTCCGGGCTCATGTAGAGGGGTGTTCCCACAGTGGCTCCCGTGATCGTCAATCCCTGGGTGTCATTGACGTTCTTAGCCAGCCCCATGTCCATCAGCTTGACCTCGCGGCGCTGGTCAACCATGATGTTGGCCGGCTTGATGTCACGGTGCAGGATGCCACATTCGCCCCATACGTATCCCAGGGCGTCGGCGACACTCAAACAGATGTTGACCGCCTCCTGCTCACGTACCGCGCCTGAACGCTCGATTCGGCGATCCAGACTTTCGCCACGGATGTAGGCCATGACGAGAAAATGGATGCCCCCGTCCTCGCCTGCGTGGAAACTGGTGACAATGTTCGGATGCTCGAGGCGGGCCGCCAGTCGCACCTCATGCCGAAAGCGCTCGATGTATCCCGGATCGGCCACCAGCGCGGGTGCAAGCACCTTCAGGGCAACCTGACGATCCATTGTGAGCTGCGTGGCAAGAAACACGCGCCCCATGCCCCCGGCGCCCAGTTCGGCCTCCAGGCGAAAGTCGTCGATAATTGTGCCGGGGCCGACTTTCGCCGTCGGCGCGACCACCTCCTCCCGGCAATGGAGACACGTCATTTTCGTGCCGAACGACGAACTGTCCGCCTCCAGCTCTCGCCCGCATTGCGGGCACTTGAATGTCATTCGCATGGCATCCCGTTTCCTTGGCCAATCACGACGCGAACTGTTCTGCGACTTCGCCGGCGATGCGGGCCCATTCCCACAGGCGTTGCGGTTCGTAGCGCACCGTGCTGATATCCTTCATGATAATCTCGACGTGCATGCCGCGAAGCCGTTCCAGAATGCGAGTCAGATCACGACGCACGAACTCCGGATCCCATTCGTCTGTGGCCAGCATGGCCGGATTGTGCTTCAGAGAGAATACATAGTCCGCCCCAACCCCCTCGGCGGCAACGTCCAGATCGATCCAGGGGCTCATGGATATCTTGCGCAAGTTCGGAACATTCTTACGTAGAATCTCCATTTTCTTATCCAGAGGCTCGCAGCATCCGTAGTAGGTCAAACCAAAGCGTTCTAGGTAGCGGCATTCGTATTGGAGCGCGAACTCCTCGTGCATGGCGGGGGAGACGGCGGAGAAGATCTGGGACATGGTCCGCCCCCACATGTCGCTGGTTCGGGTCCGGTTGGGGTCGTAGTCTGGCGGGGGAAGTTCGTCCGTGAATTGCGGGCCTCCGCCCAGCCACCGTTCGTTGTTGGGCGCGAGGATGTTGAGCTGGTCGTACTGGTCAAGCCTGGAGATGTAGGCGGTGGTGAGCCGGTCCATGAGCCTGTGCACGTAGTCCGGACGCAACGCCATGTCCAGGAGCGCCTCTTCGACGCCAGTCATTCGGATCAGCCAGTCCCAAGGCGCGATGCTGGTGCTCTGCATACCCGATTTGCGAACCGAAATGACACCGTCGAACACAGCGCTCACCAACTCGAGCCGATCATCCCACATGTCCGGAAAAAGAGTCACCTTGGGCATCTTGATCTTGTCGATGTCCCGGTCGTCCTGGATCTGGATATGGAAGTGTCGAGAGACAACGTTGCTGGTTTCATCCGTGCGTTCGACATCCACCTCTTCCGCCATGCCAAATCCGGTGTCGCTCATCATGGGCATCACGAGAATGTCCGGCTCAACCACCATGTCGCCCTGCATATGATCCCACTGGTAGAGCTCTTTGCGAAGCATGATTTCCAGATGGCGGAAGTACGGGTCGCTGCAAACTGGCTCAAGCTCGTTGCCCAAGCTCATCTCATGCCACGGCACCTCGAAGGCCCAGACCATGGGGCGGGCGGAGGCAAGGTCGTTGAGTTTGGTCCACAGGCGGCGGCGTTCCTCCTGAATCGGCAATGCCGCGATCTCCGCCTTCCTGCGCCCAAGCTCGCGCAGCACGCGGCGCTCCGTCTCGGGCACCACTTCATCGACTTGCCTGTTCAGATTCGCCATCCGTCCATCCTCCATGATGCCAGCGTGTTTCCAACCTATTCCTTTTCGGCGGCGGGTTGGTCCAGCCACTCGGTCAGGGGTTCGAAAAGAGTCTTTGTGTGTTTGGGCAGATAGCAGAATCCGCAGAAGCCGGCGGCACCCGTTTTGCGGGCTAGGATGATGTGCAGCGCGGCCCTGCCCGGATCATCCATCTTGCCCGCGCCACTGGCGATACCGAGACCTTCCACGATAGGAAAATCCTTCGGCACAGCCTCCCGATGGATCTTGATCTGAGACTGATACATACCGGCGTCCGTGGTGTAGGTCATGGGGCAGACAAAGTCGAGCCAGCCCTCTTTGCACCAACGGACCCAATCCTGGCCATTGCCCAC
>JAGLDW010001515.1 GCA_023145395.1 Lentisphaeria bacterium
AGCGCAGGATCTCATTCGTCACGAGTTCGAAGTCGTGCGCCACCTCGTCGTAGCCTGCGGCGATGTACGGTTTGCTGGGCTCGTTCTGTAGAGCGTGAAACGTCATGCGAAACCAGTCCGCGTTGTCCTGCCACTCGCCCTTGTAGATGTCAGGAAACTGCCTGAGATCGAAATCCTCGCACTGGAAGTAGATGTTGCAGTTGATCTTGGTTCCGTAGGTGTCGTGAAGACGCTTCCATAGCGCCAGATAGGGATTCTCGAAAAGGCTGGTGTAGCGGTTTGCCGCGATGTCGCGGAGGAACCAGATGTTGTCGTCAAGGCTGAAGCGATAGCGTGGGCGGGAATCGGCGGCGTACAGAACGACGACTGTGGACGTGCACTCGCCGTCGCCCGCGACGATGGCGGTCTTGCGTTCCGACAGGGTCAGCTCGGCCTGGAACTTGCCATCGGCCACCGTCGCCCGGACACCATTGACCATCACCCGCGCACCCGCACGGCAAGTGCCGGTCACCTGGACGCACAATCCGTCCGCACCCTCCGCTCCATCGAAGCGATTGAGCACATCTCCGTCATGTGGACTCTCGATTCTCAACATGGTGCTTCTATCCACTTGTTCCCTCATTCATACATTGCGCCCGAACCGGTTCCAGCTCCTGCTGGTGGTTCGGGCGCAGGGGTTCAGATACGTTTGGGTGTCTCAATGCAAAGAATCGAAGCGCCATCCTTCGGTGAACGCCACATCGCCGCTCTTCCACTCGGAGTGCCCATCGATGAAGCCAGTGTTCGCGCCCTGTCCATGTGGCACAAGCCAGGCGTGGGTGGATCTCGCGTTCTGGTTGCAGGCCCATTGACCGCAGCTGCTGGCAGTCAGCAGCGAGCGCATGTCTCCCAGCGCCGGGTGGTTGCTGTCCATGGCCATGTAGTTTTCGGAGGGGCGCACGACGGCTGACGAGTGCGTTCCATAGCGCCAGAGACGAGTGGGGAATCCGTAATGGGGATACTTCGGATATTTCGTGCTGTGGTAGGTCCACGAGCCGGTGGCGTTCGTGCCGTACATGGGATTGCCCGGACACTGGGCGACCGCCCAGCCACCCATGTACTGGTCGTACAACTGATGGGGCCAAAACTCCCAGGGAGCAACGGAGGCGGTACCCGAAGCGTAGGCGGGAAAGCACTCGGCGTTGTCGTCCACATACATGATCATGGCTAGGTTGTGCTGCTTGATGTTGCTCGTGCAGGAAATGCTATGCGCCTTTTGCTTCGCATTCTGCAGAGCGGGCAGCAACATGGAGGCAAGGATTGCGATGATCGCAATCACTACGAGAAGCTCGATTAGGGTGAAGTCGTACAGTCTCCGTGTCATAGCTCACCTTCCTTTTCTTTGTTCCGCGTACCCCAAAACACCAGTAGTATGATACACTTCCCGCGCGAAATGTCCAAGAAAATCGCAGTTTGAGAAAGTCGACACCGATGGCGAAGATGATTGTTTGTGATCATATTCGCCCGTAAAATGCTTGAACTTGATCGATTTGTGCCTATATTTTATAGAAGTGAAGGTCTATGTGTTCCTTGATTGAGGGAGTCCATTGTGAACGGACACCGTTTACTGACAGCCGAACGGGAAACCCGCATCCTCCAATTGCTGAGGGGGCGACGCACCCTTTCTGTCGCCGAGTTTGGCGAAGAACTGGATGTGTCCGAGGCGACCATTCGCCGGGACTTGCAGAGCATGGCCGATCGTGGCTTGCTCCAGCGCGTGCGCGGTGGCGCGACCCTCGACCCCTCTTCCCACGTGGAACCCATGTTCGCGGACAAGGAGGGCAAGCAGACCGCACAGAAGCAGGCGATCGCCGAGGCGGCGTTGGCGCTGATCGAGGATCGGGACGTCATCTATCTCGACGGCGGCAGCACGGTGCTCAGCCTAGCGCAACTCCTGGAGCGTCGCTCCGATCTGACCGTAGTCACCAACTCGTTGATGGCGGCGGCGGCGCTGATGGAGAGCGGGCATCGTCTGATCCTGGTGGGCGGCACGTTCCGGGCGTTGTCGCGCACGCTGGTGGGCCCACTCACCGCGCCGATGATCGAGAGCCTGTCGGTGCGCAAGGCTTTCATGGGCACCATCGGATTCACCGTCGAAGACGGCTTGACCACCACGGACGAAGGCGAGGCCTTCACCAAAACCGAGATCATGAGGCGAGCGGACCATGTGGTCCTCCTTGCCGACCACACCAAACTTGGCCTTTGCTCCTTCGCGCGCAGCGAAGGGACGATCGACACGCTGGTCACCGACAGGCTGGAAAGCAGAATGAAGGACACGCTCGTGGAGAGCGGAGTCAAAATCGTGCTTGCGAACCGCACCAAATAGGGAGTACATACCGATGGCGACACCAATCATCATGCCCAAACAGGGCAACACTGTGGAAGAATGTCTGCTGAGCGAATGGAAGATCAAGCTCGGCGACAACATCGCAGTCGGAGATATCATAGCCGACATCGAAACCGACAAGACCACTGGCGAAGTCGAGGCGACTGCCTCCGGCATCGTCCTGGCGCTGTTCTGGGAGGAGGGCGACCTCATCCCCGTCTTTCAGAATATCTGCGTGGTCGGCGAGGCGGGCGAGGATGTTGCGGAGTTCGCACCCACTGACGAGGATGGGGACGATACCGCGACACCTGTCGAAGAAGAAAATGCCGAGGACCAGGCTGCGCCCAAGGACGAACCGACGGCTCCCGTGACTGCGGCCAGCGGTGCCGCGCCGCTCAGCCCTCGCGCCCGCGCGTTCATCAAAAATCATCCCACCAATCTGTCTGCGGTGGTTGGGTCCGGCGCCGACGGACGCATTATCGAGAAAGACGTGGCCGACGCCTATCATGGCGGCGCACGCCTAAGCACCACAGCCGCCGCAAAACTCGCTTCGGGTGAGGGCGCGCCGGCCAGCGGTTCCGGTGTCGGAGGCATGGTCATGGGGAACGACATGGG
>JAGLDW010001516.1 GCA_023145395.1 Lentisphaeria bacterium
TCGCGGTTCGCCTCGATGAACTCGTCGCCGAACCGCTCGAATATCCTCTGTATGGCGCGCTTCATTGAATCCTCCCCATCATCCTGTCGACGATCTGCGCGGAATCGACCTGCGCCTCTCTCGAGAGATGCACGTAGCGCAGCGTCGTGGTGATGTTCTCGTGGCCGAGCTGCTTCTGGAGCACGGTCAGGGGCACGCCCGCCTCGAGCAGGTGGGTCGCGTAGGAGTGCCTCAGCGTGTGGATGGACACGCGCGACTTGGTGACGCCCGCGCGCTTCAGGTACCGTCGCAGGCCACCCTGCACGGTGCAGATCGACATGGGCTTGTCAGCCGTCGGGCCGCCCTTGCCATTCCGCCCGAGGGCGGGGAACATCCACGCCGGGTTGCGGTGCCGAAGCCAGTAGCGCCCGAGCATGTCGAGCGTCAGCGACGGTAGAAACACCTTGCGGTCCTTCGCCCCCTTTCCCTGTCTGACATGAAGCACGCCCCCCGCCCGGTCGATGTCTCCCACCTTGATGTTGAGAGCCTCGCTCAGGCGCAGACCGCAGGAGTAGACCGTGCGCAGATACGCATAGATCTGCGGCGTCTGGATGCTCTCGAGAAGACGTTTGATCTCCTCGCGGGACAGAATGGCCGGCTCGATGGTCTCGTACTTGGTGCGCGCCGCCTTCAGCAGCTCCCAGTCGAACTTGAACAGATCGTTGTAGAGGAAGCGCAGCCCGCGATAGAGGATGCGCTGGCTGCTGCCGTTGAGCTTCTCGTGCCGCTCGAGCATGAACGTGCGCACATCACCCTCAGTCAGCAGAAACGGCGGCTTTCCGAAGCGCCGCATTAGAATGCGGACTTCGCGGGCGTAGGTCTCGCCTGTGCGGGTCGCCAGGCCCGTCAGAACCAGCGAGTCGGCCACGTACTGGTACCACCCGTTCGGGTCGGATGCGTCGAACTGGAAGTCGGGGAGTGGGTTGACTGCCTCTTTGGAAACTGTACGTTCGGAGTTCATGGGTCTGGTGTCCTTTCGTCCTGGACTTCGACTACCCGGCGATCACCACCGGGACGAAGGGACACCATGGCTCTTCAACGGACAGGCGGGAGTGAGGCGGAGGAAGGGGCCGGGCTCCGATGTCGCTGCGGGAGCAGCTAGCTTGAACAAGAGGATGGAGA
>JAGLDW010001517.1 GCA_023145395.1 Lentisphaeria bacterium
CGCCGGTACACAATAAATCCCACCCTCAGCCGGATTACACACAGACGGCAACACAACCCCGCAATCAAAACAATGCTCCGCATCATGCTCAACACAAGTCCCCTTGCCGTCGACCACGCAGCAAATCTGCTCACTCCCACAGACCCCATTGCCATCCGGATTGTCCTGGTTATTTCCCTGATGATTCGCCCCGACATCACAACCACAGTAGTACTCAGTGTTCACCGAGTCATACAGGCACAGCAAATCCACCTCGCCGAGGGTGCAGTCGGTCACATCCTCCCCCCCAGGGCAGTCGCCGCAGGTGGCAGCAAGCGTGAGGTCCGTCTCGCAGCCCGGGACCGCGCTGTCGCAATCCGCGAAGTGACCTTCACAGGTGAAATCGCAGCGGTCGTTTTCAAAACTACAAGTGCCCGAAGACGAGTTCGGCCCCGTGGCGCAGTTGTCTCCGCAAAACCCACAGTTAGCCAAGTCTTGCTGCACCTCGCACCCATTGCCCCGATCCCCATCGCAATCATGCCACCCATCAACGCAATTATCGTAGTCACACAAACCAAGGTGGCATCGGCCGCCAAGCGTGTGCAGCGCCGGGTCGGTACAGTCGGTCCCACACTCCCCGCAGTACTCGGTGTCGCTGTTGAGATTCACACAGGAGCCGACTTCGTTCCGAGTGCAGCAGTTGAGATCGCCACTACAAGCAGCGCCCCCAGTGCCGCAGCGACAGATGCCCTCTTCGCATCGGTCGGCGATCATGTCGTTGCAAGTGTCGCAGTCGGGGCCGCAGTTTTCAAACTCGTTGGAGAACACGAGGGGCATGCCGACCTGGCATTCGCCGAACTCGCCGGCCACGCAGGCTCGCATGCCCAAGGCGCAGGCCTGGCCTTCGGAGATAAAGCAATCCCCGTCACCGGTGCAGCCCACGATGCTCAAGGTGTAATCGCGCTCAACCAACTGCCCGGTGCCCCGGTTGCTTTCGTCGGTGACGCCGACCGTGACGGGGTAGTCGCCGAGGATCGTGTCGGCGGGTGTTGAAGAGAGCACGCCGGTCTCGGACAAAGAGAGCCAACTCGGCCCCGCGTTCAGTGTCCAAGTTAAGGTCCCGAGGCCGCCCGAGGCTTCCATCATGGTTTCTTCATACGACATGCCCTCGAATCCATCGGGAAGGCGGTCCGTGCTGATCACCAAGGGGAAGGCCATCACACAAGTACCCGTGGCGCTACAGGCCTCCCCCTCCGAACAATCAACATTAACCAAGCAACCGGAATCGCCCGAAGAACAAGCCGAGTTCAAAAAAGCGACCGTGGTCAGAAGCAATAAGATGGTTTGCAAAAATGAGCGCATGAGCATCCCCTGAATCATATGTCTAAGATGATCAGATTGTTGCAGAGGAGGTCCCAAGGAGCAAGGGTCATCGACCCCC
>JAGLDW010001518.1 GCA_023145395.1 Lentisphaeria bacterium
TCCTCGGCGACGATTCGGACGGCCTCGCTCCAGTGCTGTGCCCAATCGCGAAGATCCTGTTTGCCCTGTCCCCCTGCGCCGAAGAACTTCTCGAAGTAGAAGCCCTCGGTCAGCAGGATGTAGCCGTGGATGTCGGGGAACTTGGTGACGATGTCCCGCACGTGTTCCCGCAGTCCTGCCTTGTTCTCCGGCTCACGCGTGTTCGCGTAGAGGATCGGGGTGTATACCTTGATGCCATGGTGGTTCGCACGCAGAATCAGGTCATGCAGTTTGTCGGCGTCCTGCTTGCGAATCAGGTCGTAATGCGGCGGACCCGCCACTCCGTTCGGGTTGGCATAGACCGAAGCGAAGATCGCGTCGTAGCCATCGTGGGCCAGATGTGACAGGTAGGAGTCGGGCCACTGCATCCAGCCGAGCCACGACAGCACCATACGCGTCCGGTAGCGACTGTGCCGCACGATGCTGAGGTCCCGTTGCAGGAATGGCGCCTCGCGCAGGCTCAGACGGGCCTCGAGATTGAACAACCCATGCATCACGCCAAGCTCATCGTAGCCACAGACTACAATCCGGTCGGAGGCGACGCGAATCTCGTAGTCCTTCGAGCCCTTGAGTTGATCACCGATTCCCGGCAGGTTTTGGCGCGTTCCGGCCAGGATGACACCGGTCCGAACGGCCCAGTCGTCAAGCGATCCGGCCCGTTGAACAGCGATCTGAACCTGCATCGACGTGTCCAGGTACTCGCGCAGGTCGTTGGCTGCGACTTCGACCAGTGATCCCGCCTCCGCGTGAATCTGCACCTGCCAGCCGACAGCGGGAATGGCCATCTCGTCCGGCGTCGGCCGCGCTGCGGGATCACGCCGCGGACGATGAACCGGATCTTCCTTGAGTGTGCGATGATAGTCGTACGCCTGCTCGATGGGGAGCACTTGCACAGCTTGCCGCATGAAAGCGTTAGACATGGAGTTCCCTTTCTCCTGAAATCTTCGTCAATGAAAAACTGTGAGTGTCAGAGCTTGCCGTCCTCGCGCAGGTCTTCCTCGCTTCCGAAAGAAATCATAGCAACAGTAGCGGAAAAATCCATATCCCCAGCCTGGATAGGAGATGGCACACGTTTGCCATGGATTGGCCGCCCGTCGAGTGTATCTTCTTTCTTGACGACAAAAAGCCATTATTCAGAGACCAAGTATGTACCTTCTGCATTCTCCAATGCAAGAGAAAAGCGCCGGCGAAGGGAAGAAAATGAAATATGGAGAGTGGATGCGTAGTGCCTGTGTGTGTGTGTGCGCAAGCGCCTTGTCGGCACAGCCGTCCACTGGGCGGGAGGCTGTGTTTCGGGCGCTCTTCGACGGGCAGCCTGATGCGCATGTCGCGATCGGCGATGGAACTGCACGGGTGTATGGCAAGGTCCGCTACGTGAAGGGGATTCGCGGCAAAGCCGCAGTGCTGGGAGGACGCCGCCGGATTGTGTTTCAGGCAGGAGCCAATGTGCCTGACAAGGCGGGGACTCTATCGCTTTGGGTACGCCCTCTGAACTGGACTCCCAGCACGGAGAATTTCGTCTTTTTCCTAGCCTTGTTCCTACCCCATGAAAAGCAATACAGCGATCTGCTGTTGTACAAGTACTGTGAGGCGCCACGTTTCACTGCGATTGCGCGCAACCGGGTCAGCCAGCAGAATGCACTTCTGAATCGAGATATTCCGTTCTGGGAGAAAGACAGTTGGCATCACCTTGTAGTAAGCTGGGACGACAAGGGCAGCCGCGTGTACCTGGACGGTGCAGGAGCGGGTGTTCTGCGCACGATCGAGAAGCCCGCGCCATGGAAGGAACTCATCGTCGGCTCGGTCTATCCGTCGTGGGCGTATGTCGGCAAGGAAGAAACGGCATTTGACGAACTGGAAGTCTACGGCGTGGCCATGACGGACGCCGAGGTGGCCGCGCTTTATCAGAATACCAGGAAAGCGTGTCAGTTGCCAACAGCAGCACGATCCGGACCGGTGATGGTGGGAGCCGACACAGTGGAGCGAAAGGCGGAAACCCAGATGGTACGTGAGCAAAAACGCGACCGCAATCTCGCGCTCGCAAAGGACGGCGCCTATGTCATCACCTCCTCGATTGCCAACTACGATTCCTCCTACCACGACAACCTGATCGACAACGACCTGGGCACATCGTGGAAGCCCATGCGCAACGAGTGGCCGCAATACCTCGAAGTGCGCTGGGACTGGCCGAGGGTGGTGAATCGAGTGGGCTACACTGTGTCGAAGGGCGGCATACTGCGCCGCGTGTCGGCACTGGGCATGGACCGGCTGACGGGAGACTGGAAGCACCTGGCAACCTTCACGCCCGACGACCTGGACAAGGGAGTGGTTGGCTTCCAGCCGTTCACAACCGATGCGGTGCGCCTGCAGGTGGACGAGGTCTCCGGAGAACCCGAGCTGGACGAAATTCTGGTGCATGGACCGAAGCAGCCGATCATGGGGGAAAACACGCCCTACTGGGACGCCGCCTATGTGTGGTACCCCGAGCCGGACAAGGTGCACAAGGGCAACTCCCCAAGATATTTCCGCAAGACATTCTCCCTCGGCAACACCGATTTCCAGACCGCCTTCATCCAGGCGCGCTCCAACGACTACTACCGCCTCTGGATCAATGGTGTCGAAGTGGACAACGGCTCGACTCTGATTCATGTCACGGATGTGACCCATCTGCTGCGCCGGGGCGCCAACGTCATTGCCGCGCAAACGGACCTCAAACACAACCCCGGCCGCTGGGGATGGGGTGAGTTTCTCGCCGAACTCAGCATCAACTACCTCAATCATTCCGTGCGCATTGGCACGGGAGAGGATTGGAGGAGCCACAACCGCAAAGTGGATGGCTGGACCGAGGCGGAGTTCGACGCTGCGGACTGGAAAGATGCCTGTGTGTACACGCAACCTCCCAATGGACCATGGGGAAGAATCGCCTATCACTCGACCAGCATCCGCGAACACGCGGCCATACGCAGCGTGCGTCTTACCCCCGAAACTCCCGCGCCGGGCTCCAATGTCAGGATCGAGGTCGAGATTGACCCGGCGGTGCCCTTTGGACGTGACTACTACTTTGTGGTTGAGATTGGGGAGAGGGCGACGGACCCACGATACGGCGGCTACATTGCCGTGCGCCAAGTGCTGGACGGCGAATCGGTCAAGGGAAAAGACCAGCCATTCATCCTGTCCGGCACGATCCCGCTGCCCCCCTGGACTCCCTCGGGTTCGCTTCCAGTGCACCTGACCGCCCATGACCGGGAACAAGGCCTGGGGCTGGAGTTCGACGGCGTTGCAGACGACATCATCGCGCATCTGAACATCCCGCCGCGACCACGCCGAAAACCGCCCATCGTCTCGACCAAGATCGCCTACACCAACGGACAGGCATCATTCCTGATCAACGGAGAGCCAGTCACCCCGTTTTTCTGGCGGCTCATCACCCTGTCAGATCCACACCGCATCGGCACCCTGTCCAAGAATTCCTCCATTGACATCTTCCAGTTCCTCATCTACGGCGGCATCATCGACACCGACCCCGCCGCGTGGGAGAAAACATTTTCGGCATTGGACCAGAAGATCCGAAATCTGCTTGGAGTCAACCCCGATGCCGGCATCGTCGTGCTGACCGATTTGCGGCCCACGATGCAGTGGCTCGTGGCCAACCCCGGCGAGCGTCTGCTCACGGCATTCGGCGAACCGGATGTTGTTTCGTTCGCGTCGGAAAAATACCGCGCCGAGAGCAAGGCGTTTCTGACCTATTTGATCAAGAAGCTGAAGGAAAAGCAGTATTGGGACCGTGTTGTGGGGCTCATGCCTTGGAGTTGTGGCATGCCCGACTCCGTCATGGGCGGGGTCGGCAACAACACCTGGCAGAGCGACCGGGGCAAAATCACCG
>JAGLDW010001519.1 GCA_023145395.1 Lentisphaeria bacterium
TTGCTGGACGCACAGGGCAAACCGGCTTACTATCGAGGTTGTTTCACAGGCGCGGAATGCCCCAAAACGCCCTGGCATGCCGTTCGCGTGGTGCGAGGAAAACACGGCGGCGTGATTAAGAACATCTTCTTCGATGCCTATCAGCAAAAAACTCTGGAGTTGGCTTGCAGCAAGCATCGTTGTTGGAAATGATCATCTTGACAGTATCTATCTTGTGTGCCAGCATGTCAGTAGTTCACTCAATGGGTGTATTATGGACAGAACAGCACACGGCATGGCGCTCGCCTTTGTAGACGATCTGGTGGCCGACGGAAGGACGCATTTTACGTTTTATGAGGCAAGGCAACGTCTTGATCGTTCGCCTTCCGCCACCGCCAATCTGCTGCGTCGCATGGTTGCTTACGGGTTGGTCGACCGTATTCGGAGAGGGCACTATGTGATCCGCAGGCTCGGTGTTCTCGGAACCCGTGCCTCGGCCGAGGATCTGTCTGTTGTCGTGGCGTCTGCTTTTTCGGGTTCCCCCCACAGGATAGCCTACCGAAGCGCACTGGATGAGAATGACCTGATCACCCACCCGGTGCGAACCCTCTACGTGGCGAGTACCAGACGCATGCGGGTGAGAAGCCTTTCGGGTCGCCCACTGCGCACCATCGCTGAGTCGAAGGAGGCAATTCGGATCGGTGCCAAGCCATATGGTCCGTCTTGGCTCTCCGATACTGAACGTACCCTTCTGGATTCGGCGGCTCGTCCCGAACTATCCGGGGGTTCCGCCGTGCTAGCCGAAGCGATCGCTGCAGCGGGCAAGGGTATTGATCCTGATCGCCTTACCCATTACGCAAAGCACCTGGGATGGGGGGCCGCTCTTCGAAGAATCGGATCTGTATCGGATGCACTCGTTATTGATGGCTTGGCCGGCAAGCTTGCGCCAATAAGGCCTCCAGTCGCGGACCTCGACCTCGATCCCGGTTCAGGCATGTCAACTGCGTGGAGGGATTCTCGATGGCGAGTTCG
>JAGLDW010000152.1 GCA_023145395.1 Lentisphaeria bacterium
GCTATCGCTATCGGGATCGGGATCGCTACCCAGCCGTTCAACTCCTAGCCATCCACCGGCATCGTCTATGAGACAACCTTGTCGGCAGCCAGCCGATTCCACACTTGATCCACCAATTCATCCGGCGAATGGTTCGCTGTGTCCAGGCATAGATCCGGTTTTTCCGGAGATTCGTAGGGTGCGGAAATTCCCGTGAAGGATGGGATCTCTCCGGCCCGTGCGCGAGCGTAGAGTCCCTTTGGATCACGGTTTTCGCATACGGACAGGGGGGCGTCGATGAACACCTCGACGAAACGGTCTGCTCCAATCACTTGCCGTGCGGCGGCGCGGTCTTCCTTGTAGGGTGATATGAAGGACACGACAACGACCAAACCCGCGTCGTTGAAGAGTTTCGCGACCTCGGAGACCCGCCGGATATTCTCGGTGCGATCCTCTGGTGAAAACCCCAAGTCCCGGTTTAGACCGTGACGGACGTTGTCCCCGTCGAGCACCACGCATGGGTTGCCCGAATCGATCAGACGCCGCTCGAGGGCATATGCGATTGTGGACTTTCCGGAACCACTCAAACCTGTGAACCAGAGCGTTACGGGGGATTGTCCGAAAAGCTGCCGTCGCTGTTCAGGAGTGACTAGGCTTGGTTGGCGGCGGATGTTCGTCGCGGGTTTCCTCGCCGGATGGTCCTCGGGGTCTTCGGTCCCGGTTCCGCGATTGCGGTCGATGACCAGCCCGGCGCCCACGGTGAAATGGTTGTCGGGATCCACCACGATGAACCGCCCCGTCTGGCGATTGCGTTCGTATTCGTCGCAGAGGATGGGCTTGAAGAGCCGCAGCCGGACACGTCCGATGTCATTCATCGCGAGACTCGTGGCTGCCTGGCGGTGAAGAGTGTTCGGGTCGATGCGGTACGCCAGTTCGGCACAGACTCCGCGGGTTGTGGTGGTCGTGTGCTTGATGATGTAGCGACGGTCGGGGTCCAGCGGCTGGTCTCCCATCCAGATCAGGATCGCCTCCACATCCTGCGTGGTCCGTGGCAGGTTGCCAGGATGGCACAGCATATCGCCCCGGCCGACATCCACCTCATCTTCCAGGCACAGCGTGACCGCCTGCAGCGCCACGGCCTCCTGTAGCTCGCCCCGAGGCCCCAGAATCCGGGCAACCCGTGTTGTCTGTCCACCGGGTAGCACTCGGATCTCCTCGCCCACGCGCACCACGCCGGACGCCACCGTCCCCGCATAGCCGCGGAAATCCGCGTCCGCACGCAGCACATATTGCACTGGAAAGCGAAAATCGATGAGATTCGAGTCACTGGCAATGTGGACCTGTTCCAGGTGCTTGAGCAATGCGGGGCCACCATGCCAGGGCATCCGCTCGCTGAGAGTGACCACATTGTCTCCCACCAGGGCGCTGACGGGGATGAACATGATGTCCTGAATCCCCAGCTTGGCGACGAACTCCGTGTATTCCTTGCGGATCGCCTCATACACATCGCGACTGTATTCCACCGCGTCCATCTTGTTGATTGCCACCACTAGATGCCGGATGCCGAGCAGGGAGGCGATGAACCCGTGCCGCTTCGATTGTGTCATGACCCCATTGCGCGCGTCGATCAACACGATGGCAAGATCGGCCGTGGAGGCGCCCGTCACCATGTTGCGCGTGTACTGCTCGTGACCCGGTGTGTCGGCGACGATGAAGCGACGATGAGGGGTGGAGAAGTGGCGGTAGGCGACATCGATCGTGATGCCCTGCTCGCGCTCCGCCTTCAGGCCGTCGGTCAGCAGAGCCAGGCACTCTCCCTCGCGACCGCTGGCCAGCGAACTGGCCTGGACGCGAGCCAGTTGATCCTCGCACACGGCCTTGGCATCGTGCAGCAGACGTCCGATCAGGGTCGATTTGCCATCGTCCACACTGCCAGCCGTGGTGAAGCGCAGGAGGTCCGCCCGTCGAACCTCGCCGAGGATTGCGGTGCTCAGCATTAGAAATACCCCTCGCGCTTCTTCTGCTCCATGGAACTCTCGCGGTCATGGTCGATTGCCCGGGTCGCCCGCTCGGACTCACGGCTTACCATCATCTCGCCGATGATCTCCTCCACCGTCCTGGCGCTCGAGCGCACCGCACCCGTGCACGGGTAGCACCCAAGCGTCCGAAACCGGCATTCCATCCGCCGGGGATGCTCATCGGCTGCGAGCTGCGTTTTCCCTCCGTAGAACGGAATCAACTGCCCATTGCGAAGAACAACTTCACGTTCGGCCGCGAAGTACAGCGGCACCACGGGGATGCGTTCGCGCTCGATGTAGAGCCAGACATCCAGTTCGGTCCAGTTCGAGAGTGGGAAGACGCGTACGCTTTCCCCTGCGTGGATGCGCCCGTTGTAGAGGTTCCAGAGTTCGGGACGCTGTTTTCTCGGTTCCCACTGGCCATGCTGGTCTCGAAACGAGTAGATTCGCTCCTTGGCCCGGGACGCCTCCTCCTCGCGCCGGGCACCGCCAAATGCGGCGTCGTAGCCGCCGTCCGCCAATGCGTCCAGCAAAGCTTGGGTCTTGAGTTTGGCGCAACAGGCCACGGTTCCATCGACAGAGGGATGCACACCTGCGGCGATGGCCTCCTCATTCCGGAAAACCCGCAAGTCCACGCCGGACGCAGCGGCAAAATCATCTCGGAAGGCATACATCTCCGGGAACTTCAGGCCGGTGTCAACATGCAGGAACGGGAAAGGGACATGTGCGGGCGCGAACGCCTTCTGGGCCAGACGCGCCATCACGGCCGAGTCCTTCCCCGCCGAATAGAGCATCACGGGCCGCTCGAACTCGGCCATGACTTCCCGGATGATGTGAATGCTCTCCGCCTCTAGAATGTCCAGAGTCGTTAGATGGGCAAGACCACCTGTCGGAGCCGGTTGGGAACTCATCAACACACCTCTGCTATTTCGCTGACAGACATGCCAAAAAAACGATGCACACAACAAACTATACGGGAAGATAAAGGAGCAAACCTTCACCGACTGGCCAAACATCAGCATAATCGGGCCATCTTTGGCACTCCGAAATCCGTGCATGTTCACGCCTGTCGCGATCCTGAGTGGAGTGGAACTTCCACCCTCTAGGATGTATGATCAGGCCAGCACATCGGACTGGCATAACCCCGAAGAGAAAGAAAGAGCAAAGACTAGAAGTCACCACGAAGACACGAAGATCGAACAGAAGAAAAAAACGGACAACAGGCTTCGAGGAGAGTTCTAACCTCAAAGTGGTCTGCTCCTCCCTTCGTGCTCTTCGTGTCTTCGTGGTGAAGCAGTTCGGATATCCACCCCTCCACCTCTGCAAGACACCATGGCAGCCACAGAAACAGACTCTCAATCAAAGACCGTGACGCGGGAGCAAGTCTTCGGACGTAACGGGATTCCTCTGCGTCTGATACGAATCCATCGCCACTCGGATTGCTATCCGCATCGGCATGAGTTCTCGGAGCTTGTCGTCGTACTGCGAGGCACCTGCATCCACCAGGCTCCGACTGGCGAATATCCAATTGCCGCGGGAGATGTCTTCGTCATCCACGGAGACGAAACGCATGGCTATGTCAACACCGAGGAACTGGACTTGGTCAACGTCCTCTTCGATCTCGATGGGCTTGGCATTCCCAGCGTGGATCTGCGTTCTCTGCCGGGCTTTCACGTGCTCTTCTCCCTGGAGCCGATGTACCGTGTCCGTGATCGCTTCGACAGTCGCCTGCGCCTACCCGCGCAGGAGTTGCGGCACATCGAGCGGTTGCTGACCCAGCTTGAAGCAGACCGAGATCAAGCCAAACCAGGCTGGCAATTCTCGGCCAAAGCGCATTTCATGCTCGTTTTATCGGAACTGAGCCGCGCCTACACGCATATCGACGCACCCACCGTACAACCCCTGCAGCGCTTGGGACGGGTCCTCGGCTATTTGGAACGACACTACCGCGACTCTGTTTCCTTGGCCGAACTGGCCCAAGCTGGAAACATGTCGCGCCGGAACCTGACACGCGCCTTCCGGGATGCGATGGGATGCTCCCCCATCCAATATCTGCTTCGAGTGCGGATTCAGCGTGCCATAGAACTCCTGCAAGAAGGCGAAACCACAGTCTCCGAAGTGGCTCTTGCTGTCGGCTTCAACGACAGCAACTACTTCGCCCGCCAGTTCCACAAGGTCATGGGATATCCACCCCGGGAAATTCTGCGCCACATGTCGGTTCCAGGCGCGCCTGCGTAGTTCGCACTGGTCATTTTGCTTCGCATTGCAGCTTTGTGGGGGCAGATTGTACAGGAATGACAGTGTGCTTGCAGAGGAGTTTCTGCTTGCTCTGTGCAAATCAGCAGTAATGAATACCAGAGGAGACGAGACCATGGGATACCTTCCCGCAGCTGAGGCGGCCACGCGGATCGAGAGAGTTCAGGAATTGGCAGTCGCCCATAATCTGGACGCGGTCCTAGTCTACTACGATGAGTTCAACATCGGCAATGGCTGGTACCTGACGGGCTGGTGTCCCCAGTTCGAGTCCGGCGCGGTGCTGGTGCCAAGAACGGGTGTGCCCATGCTTCTCGGAGGTCCTGAGAGCGAGCCCTTCGCGAAGCTGGACAGCGCGATCACGGAAACGCGCAACTTTCCAGTCTTCATGGTTCCCGACGAGGAGTATCCGAACGCAACCATCATTGATTTTGCCCAGCTATTTCAGGAGTTGAATGCGACCCTTGGACAGGTGAAGCGCATTGGGCTAGTGGGCGCCGACAGAATGCCGGCGGACTGCTACCGGCAGATCGAAGCGGGCTTCGCGGGGGTCACGTTGGTGGATGTGACCGACGAGTTCGTCGCCTTCCGTTTTCTGAAATCCGACTGGGAGCGGCAGCAGATTCGTGCGGGATTCGCATTGGCCGACCATTGCTACGACGCCATGAAGGTGGCCATCGCCCCCGGTGTGTCCGAGATCCAGATCGCGGCTGCGGGGGAATACGCGGCGAGGTCTCGCGGTGCGAGCGGCTTTGGCTTCACCGCCATTGTGGGCAGCGGCCTGCGCTCGAATGCAGTCGTGCCGACCGCCAGCGCGAAGAAGGTCGAATCCGGCGAGATGGTCATGATCGGGCTGGCGCCGAAAGTCAACGGCTATGCGGGTGTCGTGGGAGACGCGCTCCCAGTGACAGGCACATGCACCGACCGTCAGCGGGAGTGTGTCAAGCATCTCCACGAGGCCTTCTGTCTGACCAAAGAGCAATTGGTCCCAGGCAAGGTCGGCAGGGAGATGGATGCACCCGCGCGCGCCTATTTCGAGAAGCATGACTTCTCCAAGTATCTCGTCTGCCCGTTCGTTCACACCATCGGCCTGCACGAAGCAGAATCTCCGTTTTTTGGCCCGGGCAGTAACGATGTTCTCATTCCGGGCATGACCGTGTGTGTGGATGTCAGCTTCTTCGGGCATCCGGAGTTCAATGGTGTCCGGATCGAGACCGGCTACGAAATCACCGAATCCGGCGCCGTCCCACTCAGCGACAAGATGGACAAAATCCTGACTGCCTAGGGAGCTACACTTCGTGGAGGGTCGATGTCCACAGCGGCCGTGTCCTGCGAACTCCGCAAATCACGGTCCCCTGGAGGGCGAGACTCCCGACGAGCCATGTCCTGCGAACTCCGCAAATCACGGTCCCCTGGAGGGCGAACGGGCCGTTCGCCCTCTAAGCTAGTGGCTCGGGACCTCCGGGACCGAGGGTATGCCCTCTGGTATCCAGCGGCTCACGGGCCGTTCGTCCTCCAGGATGTGCGGGCTATGCAGTATGCAATGCATGATTTAAGGGAGCGATCATGGACTCAAGCATCGACGTCGTTTTCGGGATCGACATGGAGACCGATATTGGCTCCTTCACCGATCAGTACGAAGGGGTGCGGCACGGAACAGGGCGCCTATTGGACATCATGGCTCGCCACGATGTCACCGCCACCTATTTCTGGACTGGGCACGCGGCGGAGAACAATCCGGATGCAGTTCGTGCCGTCTGCGATGCCGGGCACGAAACTGGCTGCCATGGCCTGGTCCACGAGACGTTGGGAGATCCTCTCTTCCCCCTGCCGAACAACTGGCCGATTTTTCCTTTCGAGGTGGAGGGTCGGTTGGTCGAGGCCACGCGATTGGTGGAGGAGGTGGCGGGAGTGCGCCCGGTGAGCTTTCGCTGTCCACGACTTTGGGGCAGCACGCGGGTGATGAATGTGTTGGAGCAGCTTGGCTACGTGGCGGACGCAAGCCTGCCACTCTACTTCTACCGCAGCATGTTCCAGCCCTACCATCCATCGACCGACGATTGGACCACGGGGGGCGATATGGCGATTGTGGAGATCCCTAATTTCTGCGATCTGGCCATGGAGAGCCACGATCCCTACAATCGCGATCGAGACCAGTGGCCGTTGTTTCGGACGGAGGGGGCGGATGCACTGATGCGAAAGGTGGACTCGTTCATCGACTATGTGACCGAACGGGGCATCCGCCCCGTGCTCTGCTTCTACTTTCATCCCTGGGAGTTCCACGAGATGCCGCAGGGAGCCATTGACTACGGCGAGGCCAGTGTCACCCCTCTGCCTTTCATCACCAAGAACTGTGGCGAGACCGCGTGCGCCGAGTTCGAGAAGCTCTGCGTGCTCCTCAAGCAGAGAGACGCACGCTTCGCAACCTGCGAGGAAATCGCTGATGCATATTGACTCACATTTTGGATTTGCGATTTCGGATTTTAGATCTTATGAGCCAACGCGTTACGACGCCATTACGAGCAATGTCGTTTCCGGCCCATTACGAATCGCCTGTATTGCTCTAATAGACTATCGATCAGCTTCTTGAAACAATCTGAAATCAGCAATTTGAAATCCAAAATGTGAGTACTGACTAGTACGAGAAAGGGAAGACAATGAGATCGAAGAAACTATTGCTCGCGAGTCCGTGGGTTCTAGTCCTGGTGTGTCTGATGGGCGGTCGAGCCGCAGCACAGCCCCAGGTCGCCGCAACGTTTGAAAACGACTATCTCCTATACGAGATCGGCACAGACGGCACGAACTTGCGCTTTGTCGACAGGGCCACGGGAAAAGACTACGTGAAGAAAGGCGTGTTCGCCGTGATCCAGGGCGCGGGGAAGAGTCATGCCTCCACGGCCATTGCTCACAAGGACGGACGGCTGACCGTCACGTTTGGCGCGACCGGCGCAACGGCGGTCATCAAGGTCGATGTGCAAAAGCACTACCTGATCTTCGAAATCGAATCTGTGACCGGTGCAGCTGCGGACCGGCTGGTCTGCCCCCATACTTCCCTCACGCTCACGCCCACCGGGGATGATCCCTTCGCGGCCTGCGTTCTCGCTCTGAATCTGAAAACCAATGCGTTGGGGATCCCCGGACCGAGCAGCTTTCTCCAGGGATTTTCCTACAGAAAACTAGGGTTTGAGGGCGCCAAGTCTGCCATTGTTGCCTGCCCAAAGAAAGAATTCCAGAACGTGCTGAAGGAGGCGATCACCGCCACTCCGGAGTTGCCGCACTCGCCAATCGGCGGGCCCTGGGCGCCCGAGGGCCCAATCAACTACGGATCCTACCTGTTCAACTTCTCCGGTCTGACCGAGGAGACGGTGGACGACTGGATCGCCTGCTGCAAGCGTCTCGGTGTGAACCAGATCGACTTCCATGGAGGGACCTCGTTCCGCTTTGGAGATTTTGAGCCGAATCCAAAGTACTATCCCAA
>JAGLDW010001520.1 GCA_023145395.1 Lentisphaeria bacterium
AAACACGAGTTCCGGGTGTTGTTCTATCTGGGCGCATTCACCGGACAACGGCTGAAGGACTGTGCCCTGCTCCAGTGGCACAAGATCGACATGACACGGCAGCGGATCCGTATCGTGCAGTTCAAGACGGGTAAGGAGGTGGCGGTCCCCATCGCGCCCCGTCTGCTGGAGGTCCTGCAAGATGCTGGGGAATGGAAGTCCGACAGCTACGTCCTCCCAAACATCGCAGCCAGATACGCCAGGACGGATGCAAACGGACGGAACATCGGGGCTGGGCTGGTCAACCACAAGGTCATGTGCATCATCCGCTGGACCGGACTGGAGCCAAGCGTGAAGGTGTCGGGCCGCCGCAAGCCGGTGACCGTCTACGGATTCCACAGCCTGCGCCACAGCTTCGTCTCGTTCTGCATCGACAACAACATCCCCAAGGCAGTGGCCGTCTCCATCCTCGGCGCAGACTCCGATATCATCGATCAGTACTACACCCACATCGGCGAGGACGCCCAGGAGCGAGCCATCCAGCTCATCAACGGCAGCGGCACCTCCATGAAGCAACGCTACGAGAAGGCTCTCAAGTTCCTAGACCGGATCACCGACAAGACCCCCGAAATGAAACAACTGGAGGAGATCTTGAGAGAGTAGCATCCCGTTACTCAGAAACGGGTGATGTCGTCCTGAGCGCGCGCGTGCTGTCATTCTCCTGACCTTGGTCCCATGCGGATCATGGGGAAGTACCTGTCCTGCCATACGGTGGCAGCGGTCAGCTTGGCGAAACAAGAGTCTTCGTGGCGAGCGAGCGACCACGCCACCTTCGGCAGTCTTCGCCCTGAACCGACAACTTCGGCGTTTTCTGTGCGAGACACCAATCCCTCCTCTTTTCTCCCCCCTATGCCATGAATCCAGCGACGAAACACGGCCCAAATCGAGCCAGTGGGTAGGTGTGCGTGCCCCTCCTTTTCCGCCCTTCACGATCTGAATCATGGTGCCATGGAAGCGTGTGGATTGTGCGAGGATTGCTGAGACCAAAACGATGGAATAGCACCAGAGATCGCCACCGAGAACCGCAGCTTGCTGCTGCGAATCAGCAAGCAACACACCACTCCCTT
>JAGLDW010001521.1 GCA_023145395.1 Lentisphaeria bacterium
AGGAAGCGCAGGTTGCCGAGGAAGGAGATTTCTTCACCGCCGGCGAAGTTGATTTTGTGAGACGCTTCGCTCAGGACGGAAAACAGGCCGAGGTCGCTGCCCTCGGTGCGCACAAGGGTCGAAAGTCGCTCGTAGAGCTCTTTCCCGGTCAGCACCTCGCCGCCAGCAGTCTTGGGTGCCACCGTGTCTTTGGCCGGCGCGACCTGTGCGTGTGATTTGGGCACGGGGATAAGCAACATCAAGAACGTGCATGCAAGAGCGAACTTCATCGCCCCCTCCTCAGGTTTTGGGTTGCCGCGCAGACTAGCGTCGTTTGTTGGGTGGCCGCAAGGGCCTCAGGTATAAAAAGAGCCCAGATGCTATGGCGTGAGCACGATGGCGTCGATGCCGATGCTGTTTCCATCTCCGGACATGATTGGATCGATGCGGATTTGATTAATCGCTCCGTTCCAATATGGGTGCGTGGAGAGGTCGATCGTGTAAGTGGCCCAGCCGCCGCCGTTGGAAACCGGGATCCAGTCACTGTTGTCTTCGATGAAGCCGGGACTTGCGGCAAGGGACCAAAAAATTTGCATGCGAGAGTAGTCCGCCGGGTTGCCGTCATTGGCCAGGGTCACGGAAATACTGCTGTAGTTCGCGGTATTAATTTGCAAAGCCGGACTGAGCAACGCGGGATCGGAACCAGGGACGGTCATCGTCCAGGTGCCGCCGATGGGGCCGTCGTTGGGATCGTCGAGGTTGACGGGGGTCCAGCCCTCGCGGTCTCCGTCGGTGTTGAAGTCGTAGCGTATTTCCGTGGGGCTGCCGTCGGCATAGACCAGCGAGAGATTGCGTATCTGTAATTCCGTGTTGTTAAGCCCCGGGATTTCCCAGCCCAGGTTCATGCCGCCCAGGTAGTAATCCGAAAGACTGTGAGAGCGGGGAAGATAGCCTCGTTCCCAGGCCTCTTGCAGGGCGGACAGCATATGCGGAAGGAGGTCTTCATAGAGGCCGTGCCATGCTCCATCGACGAGGCTGGCGTCGGAGAGCGGTGCCAGGCCGATGTTGTAGATGAGCTTGCCGGTGGCATCGTCACCGTTAACATAAAGGCCCGGCATGTCGTCTCGGTCGTCGTAAAGCGTAAGCCCGAACCAGAGAAAGTCGCCGTAGCCGTCCGAGCTGGTGTTAAGGTTCTGGATGGTGAAGTAGATCAGGTAGCTCGCCGCGTGCCGACTTTCGTCGTAGCCCGCCTGGTGGTTGATGTTTTGCTGGTCGAAGAGCAGGCGACAATCCACGGAGAAAACCAAGGAGGTGAGTTGCGAGAGCGGCGGACAGCCGGGTCCCTGCGCATTCGGCGGGTTGATGCGTTGCGCGCCTAGCAAGTGGACCCAGGTTCGCGTCGCGGTGAACAAGTGATAGACCCCCCCATATTCCTCGTAGGCGTTGACCCGAAAGGAGAGGTCGGCTTCGGCGGATCCGATGGGTCCCACTGTGACGGCTGTATAGGTGTTTTCCCAGCGCATGGCGCCGGAGGTCAGTGTCGTGGGGGTCACGCCGTCCAGGCTTGCGAGGGAACCCCATTGGGCGAGGCGCCACTTGGGATCGCCGGTTTCGAATGCGGGGCTCATGTTGCCCAGGATGTCACCCGTGTCGGGGTGCATGATGG
>JAGLDW010001522.1 GCA_023145395.1 Lentisphaeria bacterium
GGCGACACGCCGCACACGACCAATGTCATCCCGACTTGGCAGCTCTACACGCACATGGCCAACATTCGGCATCTGTATGCCGCCCAACGTCCTCAGGCCGCGGCGCTGGCGGGCTTTGTGCAGACGATTATGCAAAAAAACCACCAACGCCACTCCGACACTTGGTTTGTCTATCCATTTCTCCTGACCGGTGCCGCCACCCCGGTCCCCGACGCGTCCGCGCTGCGCCTGCCACACGCCCGCCACTTCGAGAACATGGGACAGGTCTTCATGCGCTCCGGCACAGGAGTCGACGACACATACAGTCTGTTCACCTGCGGTGGAATCCTCGCCCAGCATCGACACTTTGACGCGCTGAATCTCGTTATCTATCACCGAGGACATCTTGCTCTGGATTCCGGAACCCGATACCGCGAAACCGAGAATGGACAGCATCTGGCCAATTACTATGCCCAGACTGTGGCTCACAACTGCGTTCTCATTCACCAGCCCGACGAGCCCTACGCACGATATTGGGGCGGCAAGGTGAAGCAAATGCACGGAGGACAGCACAAGCAGCTTGGATCGGTGCTCAAAGCGTTTGAGACCAATGATCGTTTCGTCTATGTCGCGGGCGATGCCACCGCCTGCTATCAGCACAAGGGCAAGACGGCGGATGGAAAGCGTGACCTGCCGCAGAAGGCGGATCTGGTTACCCGGCAGATCGTTTTCCTGATGCCCAATCACCTCGTCGTGTTTGATCGCGTCCGCGCCACGGATGCCTCCTACCGCAAGGAGTGGTTGCTGCACTCCGCGCAGGAACCGGTCATTGACGGGATGCTGGTTCGGGCGGATCAGGGCGGCGGGCGGCTGTTCTGTCGGACACTCCTGCCGCGTGCGGCCCGGATCGTCAAGGTGGGTAGGCCCGCGCACAAGTTCGAGGCTGGCGGAACCAATTGGGTGGTCACCGAAGAGAAACTGAAGCCCAAGCAAATCGCGATGATGGGGCAGTGGCGGGTGGAGGTCTCTCCCGCCGAGGCCCGAGAAGACGATTTTTTCCTGCATGTGCTTCAGGTGGGTCCGACGAGTCTGGAGCATCCCAGCGAGGTCGGACTACAGACTGGAGCGGATGCTGTGGGTGCGAAGGTGATCACGGAAACGGGTGTCTGGGAGGTGCTCTTTTCCACGTCTGGCACCCTCGGTGGGCACATTCGTTGCACTGGGGAAGGGATGGCGCTGGATCGCCCGCTGGCGATGGAAGTTCTTTCTCAGAAGGGCATCACGACTGTCACGCCTCCGGAGCAAGGCGTACCCCTGAGCCAACTGCGGCGAAGTGCCGAGTAGCGGAAGATCAGAGCGGCCGGAGGCAGTTTGCTTTCGGTCGTGTGCGCAGTTCGCAGGGCGCGGCCGCTGTGGACATCGGCCCTCCATGATTTGCGCAGTTCGCAGGGTGCGGCCGCTGTGGACATCGGCCCTCCATGATTTGCG
>JAGLDW010001523.1 GCA_023145395.1 Lentisphaeria bacterium
TCGCCTGCGCATCGGCATCTCGGGGATGAATTTCTGCGGCTCTCGAAGCATATCCGGATAAATGGAATAGACCATCATCCCAGCAAGATGCTCCCAGAGTGGCCGAACCCGCGGGTCTCCCCCAAGAGCAGTGATTGCGAGAGATTGAGGACCGAGATTGGGCCGCAAGTTCTCCGGCCCTTCCCATCGGCCACGCGACTGCCTGAACGCAACCCGCCCCTGGGCACCGTCAACACGAGCCCATTCTTCTTTGACCTTATATTCCTCGATTCGATCTCCAGCGAGTTCGAAACCATAGGAGCCCGTGCCGTCAGGAAGCGCAAGGTCAAGCTCGATACGAATATCATGAGGACGGCCCGCGCTATGCCTGCGAAGAGCAACTATCCCACCGCTGCTCGTCACGGAGCGCGGAAGTCCCGCCCGCACAGCCTCCCGAACAAACGACAAGGCATGGAGCACATTGCTCTTCCCGCTGCCATTGACACCCACGAGGAAATTGAGTCTCCCCAGGTCCAGAACAACATCAGGACCCAGGCTTCGGAAGTTTGAAAGGCTCAATCGCGTAATCATGCGCTCGCTTCCATCTCGTGACTTGAACGTCTCAATTCTTTCTACCGCGACCCGAACCACGCCGGCAACGAGAAACGGTACGAGCACGACGCAGAGGCATCCTGACACCCAGGAAGAAAACGTGGGACAAGACTCACGTTTCTGGCAAGGCCCCACGCGCGGCTTCATCGTGCTCGAAGCGCTGCCTGATCGTTCTTTGATCACCGTACCCTGCCAACATGGAGTAGCGAAACTTTGGCAAGGGTGACACCGAAGATGCAAAACGAATATCCAGCTCTGGAAAATTCTGTCTCACGCGCTACCTGCAACCCAGATCCTATCCCCCTTCGCATGTTGAACGAATTCGTCTATTGCCCGCGACTCTTCTACCTCATGCATGTGGAAGGACTCATGGAGGCAAGCGCGGACGTGTGGCAGGGACGCTACAGTCACGCCACACGTGATCAGGTCACAGACCGAAAATCGCGCAGGTCCAACCCGGAACCGGCGAGAGAGGTGGCCCCGAACCCCGACGGGAAGCCTGCCAACACTCCCAATGACACGGACGCAGGAGAGCTTCCCAGCACCTGGAGAGAGGCTACAGCCCTCTCCCTCGGCAGCGAAACCCTCGGCCTCATCGGCAAATTGGACACTGTCCTCCTCTCGGGCCAGACGGCGGTTCCCGTCGAGTTCAAGAAAGGGAAAGCTGCTACCGCGGATCAAGCTCGATGGTGTTGGCACGGGCTTTGGAAAGCCGACGCCATTCAGCTAGGAGCTCAGGCCCTCCTGCTTCAAGAACATGACTATGCCGTCCCACGGGTAGAAGCCTACTACGCGGCATCTCGAAAACTGATCGTCGAGCCCTTCGACGACGCCCTTGCAAACGAAGTTCGCCGTGCACTGAAACTCGCCCTTCAATGTCAGAAAGCCCACCAGATCCCGCCTCCCTTGGAAGACAGCCCCAAATGCCTTCGATGCTCTCTCAACGAAGTCTGTCTGCCTGAGGAGAGCGCCCTCCTCGCCGCAGGCCATGCGGACTATCTCGGAGAACCCGACAGCGAAGACCCGCCCGCACGCCGCATCATCCCTCCCCGTATCGACGAGTCTATCCTCGTGGTTGACGCCATCGCAGCGACTGTGCGTAAGCGAGGCAAGGGACTCTCCGTGGACGTGCCCAAGGCCATCGCCGCACGGGATGGCAGCGCGCGGTCCACACGAATCGACTTCGACGCAATCCATGAGGTCTGCCTGGTCGGAGCTGTCCAGGTGACCGCTCAAACCATGATCGAGCTCCTATCGCGGGGTATCCCCGTCAGCTACCTGACTCGCTCTGGAAAGCTCTTGGGCAGCGCCCTGGGAAGACTCGGCAACAACGTGGACCTACGGATTAGGCAGCATCGAATTTGCAGCGACGAGGAGACCCGACTCCCGGCCGCACGTCGAATGATCTGGGCCAAGATCAGAAACCAGCGCACGCTCCTGCGACGAAACGATCGCGACAACACAAACGACCCAGCCGCAAAACACATCCTCCCCGAGATGGCGTTCCTTGCTGCACAAACCGAAAACGCCGCCGGAATCGACGTGCTCATGGGTCTAGAAGGCCGCGCCGCACGTCTCTACTTCCAGCGCTTCGCCGCCCTGGTGAAAGATCGCACAGGAGGAGATCTCCGCCTGGCGGGCCGCAACCGCCGTCCCCCGCGAGATCCAATCAACGCCATGCTCTCCTTCGGCTACGCCATGCTAGCCAAGGACTTCCTAGCGATCACCCATCGTGTAGGCTTTGACCCCCTTGTCGGGGTTCTCCACGCCGCGGGCTATGGCCGGCCCGCCCTCGCCCTCGACCTCATGGAGGAATTCCGGCCCTTGATCGTCGATTCCACCGTATTGCGACTCCTCGCTCAATCTCAAGCCACGCCCGCAGACTTCCAGGAACGCTCGGGCGGTGTCCTGATGAAACCCGCCATGCGGCGAACCCTCATCCGTGCGCTGGAGCAACGCAAGAAGCAGCTCGTGACTCATCCTGTCTTTGGCTATCGGCTCTCCTACGCACGAACCATGGATCTCCAAGCGCGGTTGCTCGCTCGCTGGTTTCTCGGCGAGGCCCCCGAATACCTACCCTTCACGACGAGATAGCTCATGCACGGCCGCCGGCGATATCTCTATTGCTATGACATCACGGACCCCAAGCGCCTTCGCCTCGTACACCGCCTGGCAAGTGGCGCTGGCGATCGAGTGCAGTTCTCCGTGTACGAATGCCAGCTCACGGAGACCGAGCAGGTTCATCTCGACGAGAGCCTCCGACGGACCCTCAACCTTCAACAAGACCGCCTCTTGATCGTCGATCTAGGGCCCGTCTCCACCGATCAAGAACGCCGGTTCCGCACGATGGGGATACCTTGGGAACCCAAAGACCGCGCCATCATCGTCGTCTGATGAGACACTGCTCAATAACCATGAGACACGGGACTGGTCAAAGCTGCTTGACAGTCTTGCCACCTCACTGGGGCGTCCAACCTCCGACTGCCTCCAGCGTCTGTATATCGTTTTGCATTGCGTCTAACCGGTGTTCATGAAGATGACTTGTTCTATGACCTTTGCGGAGCCGGGAAGAACTCCTTCATTCGGGAAGCTAGCAAAGAAAGGGGGAGTCGCAAGATCTGCGTTGTGACATAATCGGGATCGATTTGAAACTCCGAAGCATGGAGGATTCCATGACAATGCTACAGCGAACCGATCTCACGACTCCCTCCAAAGTGCATCTTGCCGCAGCGGCGGTTGCAGGGCAAGGGTCATATGGTGCCATAAGCGAACTCGCACGGGAGTTTT
>JAGLDW010001524.1 GCA_023145395.1 Lentisphaeria bacterium
TGGGTGCAGTAATCGATTTCTGGCGCTAGGCGGCGGAGTCCCAGTAGGTTTTCCACTGATCGGCGTGAATTAGGGCGCAGAGGCAGGCCATGCGGTTGACGCGGCGGACACGCCAGCGGGCGCCGGTTTGCTTGAGGCGGCGGCCGATCATGTGCTTGCAGGCTCCCTCGACCTGGCCGCTGCCGATCGACTGGCCGGCTGCCAGGCGACGGGGGTAGTCGAGTTGCTCCTTTCGCTTGCCGAGATACTTCTCTAGCGGCCGACCGTGTTTCGCCCAACGGCCTCGGCTCACGTTCCGCTTGGTGGCCCGAAGGAGATCGAACATCGACGGCCAGCCGCCAACGAGCAGGGCTTCGCGTGCCTGGTCCCGCCACTGTGACGCTTTGTCGAGGTGTTTGCCGAACAGGCCTTTGGCTGTCTCGGCAACGTGCTCCAGGGCGTGAAAGATATCCAGCACACCGTCGTGACCGGCGAAATGCATGGCGGCACCTTCCCAGATCCACGAAGCTCCGTCGCCTAGCGCGGTGATTTGTGATGTGTCGTCGATCCCCAAGCGAGATACCCAGCGACTCCAACGCGAGCGAAATCGGTCGGCCGTCTCGATGGCGGCGAAGCTGAGGCGAACGTGCGGCGAGGGCAAGTCGCGGCAGTGCCAGTTCGTGACGTCCGCCGGTTCACCCCGATGGCGTTTGGAGAAGATGCCCACGCGCATTTCCCGCCATCCGCCCGTCGTATTGACATTTGTACCGTCGGTGGAAAACTCGATATCGCCTTCGGCCTTGCGGAACGGAACGCGGGCTTCCGTCGATTCGCGTTGCCAACATGCCATTGCCGTGGCTTCCTCCTGACAAGCCTTGCGAATCGTGTTGTCCGACACCTTCAGACCACACAATTCTTCCAAGTGTTCACTGGCCCGATCGAAGGACCAACTGGCTCCGGCCAAGCACATCAAACGGCGCGCCTGCCGACTCGCGTAGCCATCGACACCAGCCCGCGCATCCAAAGGGTACGCGCCCACGCGACACTTGCGGCAGACAAAATAGACTCGGACCACGCGAATCAATCCCGCCGCCGTGAGCCAGGATTTCGGCTTTCGGCCGCGATGTGCGCGAGCTCCTCCGCAAGCACACGTTCGGGTCGGCGCCCCTTTTTTTCGACCTCTTCGGCCTGGTCCTGAATCACGCTCTGTAGCCCTTGGCGTATCAACTCCTGCCCCTCGCGAACGGCGAATAGTTCCGCCTGATGCAACACCTCCCCATCGGGCGCGTCCTTTGCTGTCTGTCGCAACTCGCGAAACATGGCCAACGCCTTGTCCGCAAACAGAGCTTCCACACTATCGTTTACCGCAATTTTCCGCTCCGTCATGGCAATCTCTCCATCAATGGCTATTGTTGAAAATCCGCACAGAGATTGCCAGGATACACTATCTTACCCAATCGCGCCAGCGGAATTTACTGCGCCCCCCAGCGCGGCATGGCATTGATGCGACCGGCTGGAAGTGGTTTACCAGTAGCTGGATTCGCAAGAATTCAGATGGATTTCCGCTCCCGGGCTGAATTCTTGCGAATCCAGCTA
>JAGLDW010001525.1 GCA_023145395.1 Lentisphaeria bacterium
CCGCCGACTGGACACGCACCCGGACGTGCCGAGCTTGGCCCCAGCCAAGACAATGGTCGAGAGTCTTCAGTTCGCCCACGCTGGAGACTTTCGCGACTCAATCACGACCTTCCAGAAACGTAGCCACCGCGGACTCAAGAAGAGCTTTCTGCATGGTGTAGTTCTCAGGGTACTTACGCTTGTATGTTTCCCGAAGTTTGTCGAATACGTCCTGAGGAACTCCCCTTTCGGACTTCCATTTCTCCAGGTCTCGATACGCCTGAATCTGGCCGCGTATCAGAGACTCTCTCATGAGCGGGTTGTCTGGGTACTTCTCGGCGTAGATCTCTTGAAGCCTGCGCGTTACTTCGACCGGAACATCTGCGGCGTGTGCTGCGCTGACCGCAACGGCATACAGGAGAACGGTCAAGCATGCATGACGGATGATCACTGCGCCTCCGCGTATCGCTCGTCGGTGAACTTACGCAATCCCAATCGCGGGATTGGGCGTGACTGATCATACCCCTACTGGGTCCAGCTGTCACCGCCCAAGAGGGGCAGAAGATGCCCGTGAGTGGCGCTCCTCCTCCGCTGGCCCTAGTGCGTGCCTGCCCTCCAGAACTGCCGCAGCTTCTTCGAAGCCACTCACACTCACGGTCGTTGCAGCAGTTGTCCTCGATGCGAAGCCGGTGCCGAGGTCGCCGGTGTTCGGTGCCCGAGAGCCATCTGGGCCTCGTTGGCGACAGCACCGCGCATCCCTGGACAGGCCGCGCGGCCCTCAGGGGGCTGTGGTGTGCTGCCAGGTCACAACCACCAAGTCCACAGCACTTGGACGGCTGACGCTGTTCGGTTGGCCACCCCATGCCCTTGGCAGAACCTCGCGGAGGGCCGAGTCGTACTGGCCAGCGGGGACCATGGGCAGCAGCATGGCCTCCCGCCCCCGTCCATGCCCACACCAGGGCCTCCTGTCTTCTCGCGACCGCAGGGTGGAGAGCATCTCACTTACCGAGGCCTCGTCGGAGTTGGAGGTTCGATTGGAGGGCCGCGTCGCGTTGCGCACCTTCAACGACTCCAGCGGCTGCGAAGGCTGGGACCTGTCCGGACC
>JAGLDW010001526.1 GCA_023145395.1 Lentisphaeria bacterium
TTGTCGGCGCAGGTGACCTCCGCGTCCCCGTCGCCCAGCAGCATGCGGAAGTTCAGTAAGAACTGCTCGCGCGTCCGGTCGCGGTCCAGCTGCCGGCGCGAACCGCATTGGCAGCAGAACATGACAAGGGCCAGCATGACGATCTCGTCCATCGAGTAGGTGCATGCGTCCGGACGCTTCCGGGGATCCTTCACCCGCTTCATCCACTGGGGAAGATCGGGTAGAAAATGCCTCATGCTGAGCAGGAAGGAGTCCGCCACGGGGGGCTCCGGAACCGGCTCCTTGCGCGGACGTCCCGGCTTGCGCCTCGCCGGAAGGCCGGGCGGAAGGCATGGGCTGCCGACCTCCCCGGGCATGCACTTCGCCTCCACGACCCCGCCGGCGCATCCCATGACCGTGTTCATCCGCGACGCCCTCCGCGAGTGCGCACGAACTGCGCTCCGGACTCGAACAGCAGCCGGTCGATCAGGCGGCCGTTCGCCAGCCGACGCCGAAGCTCCGGAACCAGATCCCTGGGAACGTGAAGGCAGCGGCGCCTGCCCGTCTCGTCCGAATACACGTAGATGAAGGAGGGATGCTTCCTGCCGCTTGCGCACGCCTTGCAGCCGGGCCGGGTGCAAGGCTTGCGCACTTCGGAGACAGTTCCTCTGGCGGCGGGGCACAACTCGGCGACACGATCCGACAACGACTTGCTCACAGGACACCTCCATAGTGCATGCATGGATATATGTATATGATATCATATACATACACACGATGCAAGCACAGGAAGAATGTTCTGGACGGATTTCTCAGGGGTTGGGAGGCGGGAAAAAGCAGGGCAAAACAGCGGAACGACAAAAAAAGGTGTGCCCCTGCCGCGCTTCAGTTCATCCGAGCGGACAGATGCCAGCGACAAATTCTAATTCCGCAGTGCTGACGCCCTTGTTTCGTGCAGCACTACAGTCCCTACTACGACATGCGCGAGCGCTTCTTCATGAGCCTGCTGCTGTTCAACCTGCTGTTCGAGGCGGACAAGCGCCGTGGCCGCACCTTCGTCATCGACCGGGGCATCTACGGGCTCGCCACCCTCCTGGCTTTCGCTCCCGACCATGTGATCACCTGGGAGAAGGGCTATACAGGCGGTGGCTGGATCGACGGGGTGCCCACCGTCGAGTTCACTCGGAACCGGATGAAAAACAACAGCCGCGACCTCAAGCCCGTCCACTTCCAGTGCCAGGAGTC
>JAGLDW010001527.1 GCA_023145395.1 Lentisphaeria bacterium
TGCCTGTTTTCAGACCGTGCTGTGGTTCGGAGAACTGCAGCCTATTGGTTGAGGAATGATTATAGGTTTTGGCGGGATCCGGACGCGCGTTCTCTGGAACGGATCATGGACTTTATCAGAAAAGGGAGGGATGCCATCGACAATTCCTATCTGATTACCCAACTCATTGTGCGCTTTGGAGTCTTCTCGCCCACTGTCCAGGAAGCTGGGGCGAAGCCGGAGACCTGTCTCGGCCCACCGGGGGCGGCAGTGGCAATGGCAGGAGCCCTGGCGAATCTGGGCGAACCGGCGCTTGCCCCAATGGTGTCGAGACTCCTGCTGCAGGACCTATCCGATCAGGATGCGGACACGATTCGCGCCTATCTCCTCCGTGATCCGGACAGGCCTCCCCCCTACCCTCAGAGATGGCCCCAGCGCACAAGTCTCGAAATGTTTGAGGAACTCCTGCTGAAAGCTCGCGATCCGGAATTACTGTCCGCCTACCTCCATCGCGAAAAAGAAAGCAAGATGCGAACCAAGGACTGGTACAAGCAGTTGCAGGAACCGATCCCCACAAGAACTGGCGAATCAGCAACAGTGTCCGAAGCAAACCACCAGCAGATCAGAACTGCCTTTGACACGCTCTACACCTTCATCAAGGAAACTGGGGGGGACGAGGAAACCATCGCAGCACTTGCGGAACTATTTCATCGCGTTGGGGGGACGTGCGGGGGTGTCAAGGAGTTGTGTGAATCCTTGGCGCTGTACGACGGCGACGTTCTTCCTCTCATGGCGGAGGCTCTGCCCCCCAACGAATACCTGGTCGATGCCACCAAACAGCTCTATAGATTGACCGGGCGTTCATTGCCGCCGATCAAATCGGTATGGCGCCAGGCGGCGCAGCACCACGCTGTCACTGTCACCGCCGCAGGCGGACGGGGATCTACGCCCGATCAAGCTGAGCAGTTGCACGGGAAGTGACTATGGACAGTTCCAAGAAAGCATCCCTCGTTTTCCGAATCCTTGCCATCGGTTTCAGCGCCTTGGGCGTAGCTGCGGTCGCGGACGGGATCGCATCCTTTGGGAGCCATAGACTCCAGTTGACATCCGCTTTGCTGTGCACAGAATCATTCTCATGGACGGCACTGTCGTCACACTATCCCCGACCAGTCCACAGAAGGATGCTGGCTATTTGACTTGCCGGTTCCATGAGGTCGGGGTATCCGTTCATGTCCATGCGACTAAGTTCTTTCCCAACGGACAGAGCTATCTCAATGAAAAGAGAGTGGACCTGTACCCATACAATTCCATCAAGAGTGTGGAATTCAGGCCGCCAAATTGACCATGCCACCCAGCGTAGTGGAGGCACATGAAAACCGTGGGGAACAGAAGACAGAACATGCGTGTGATGATCCTGTTTGTGATGGTGCTTTTGCCAAGCTATTCCTATTCCCTTGACGCGGGGAAACCATCACGAATCGCCGTCATCAATCTTGCTCCCGACTCTGAGGGAGTCGCTGGTCTCATCGATCTGCTCGAGGTCGAATTGGCAAGCAAGGACGATGTCGAAGTCGTGGAGCGGGAGCAGATCGCGCTCATTCTCAAAGAGCAGGCGCTCCAGTCTCTGGGAAGCGGTGGCGACCGTGCGACGACCCTCAGAATGGGTGCCATTCTCCGTGCGCATCTGCTTGTCCTCTTCTCTGCCTCAACGGAGAAAGACGGAGACCGTGTCCGACTATCCATTCTCGAGACTCGGCGGGGAGTTCGGCTTTTCGATGAAATCTTCCCTGTCGTCATCTCCGATCTGAGCCCATACGTGGCCGCGACAATCGACACCCTCGGAAAGGCCCTGCGCCATGAAAAGCAGGACTACTACGCCATCGCGCCACTGACAAGCCGGGAATTGAGCTTTCGGTACGATCACTACCAGAACAGCGTGGCAGCTGCCGTCAGACTGGAGCTTCTCCGACAAGGAAAACCAGTGCTCGAGTTCGAGGAGGCGCGCAGACTTCTGGACGAGTACGGGCTTTCTCGGGGCGAGGCGCATGCTGATTTCCCAAACCTGACGACTGTGAAGGGCACGTTTTCCGTCGCTCATACCAAACCCGAGGTACTGAACCTGGATTTGGAACTGGCGACAATCGATGGACGACGAAAACACCTCAGAGCGCAGATTCCCGCTGATGGCCAGACGATTGAGGAATCCATACGGCGTCTAGTGGCCCGAATACTGGCAAGCTCGCTGTCGCCCAAGCCTCATTCCGACTCTCAAACACAGCATCGTACGGTCAAGTGGCTGACGGAGTGCGGCAGGCTCCACAGTAGAATCGGGGCGTGGGATCAGGCAAGACAGGAGTTTGAGGCAGCTCTTCTCGCAGAACCATCCTCGCGCATCTTGCGAAACGAACTGATTCTCATCTACGGTGAACTACTCAAGGGGGTTCCCTACAGAACCTTGCCTCTAGCCCGAGAGCAGAAGCAGCTGTTGACACTCCACCGACGAGGTCTTGATCAGGTTGAGTGGATCGTGCGAAATACGCGCCAGTTGTCTGACAAGGAGGTCATCCGGATCACAGGTTTTCTACAGCCGCGTTGGTGGTGGCGCGTGACAGTGCACGCTCGTCAACGCAAACAGTCACTGCGGGAACTGGACCCTTCGCTGCAGGACATGGTGTCTGAGCACATGGGACAGATCAGAGCGGTCAGCAGACGCATTCTCCAGGATCACGATGGGAAATGTTTCCGCCGGCACTCGAGGATGACCGGTGCATGGCAGTGGTACCTGGGCACGGAATCGTGGATCCGCGAGAGTGAAAACGAGAAGTATCAACTTCGTCTGAAGCTCCTCGAGGCAGTTGGCGCCAAGGCGACGAAACACTCTCGCTGGCAGGACGCCCTCAAGCCAATAAAGGGATCTCAGGCCATGAGAGGGACGCCGTATTGGCAGTACCTGCTGAGCGTTCTGCGCCAGAAAAACTGCCCGTCAGTCAAGCTCGAAGCCACGGCAATGCTTGAAAAAATGCGCGTTTCCGACAAACCGCCGACGCGGCGTCCACGAAAGAACAAGAAAAAGACTCCCGGCCACTATCCGGACAGCTTCTCCATTGCGGAAGTGCACTTGGTGGACTCTTCCACTGGCGATCCGTTCCTGCCAAAGAACGTGACACAGATCATCCGTTGCGGACAATATGGCGATGCCATCTGCTTGCAGAGACAAGTGTTCTTTCTCGCCTCGAGCAAAAAGGCCACATCCATCCTCCAGTGGCCCAAGGACGACTATTCGGTGATTAATGATGTCCGCTGGGACGGGAAGTTTCTTTGGCTGGCGATCTCATCGTTCACACACTCCACCGGACGGAATATCGTCTGCTGCTGGAACCCGGAGAATGGTGCAATGAAAGAATGGGGGGCGGCGCAGGGGATCCCCATGGAGGCGCTGGCCATACGGACCCAGGGAGCCGCGAACCGAATGGGATTGTGTCCATTTGGAGGACGTGTGTTTGTCGTGGGGAGCCAGAGAATAAGTGCCATCGCCAGCAGAACGTGGATTGGGTCCATTGCCCCGGCCAGCGACCGCGTGGAAATCCTTTTCAAAGCCCGATCCATTTCCGACAGAACACGGGACTGGGAAACCCACATAAGCGACATTTCTCGAGGCTTTTTCGCCGGTAGCGCCGGAGTCTATCAGACGGGTGTAAAGAAGATTGACTCCCGACTGCTGATCAGCCGCGACACTGGCTGGGGCCAGGCGTATCCACTCGCTCTGGATCCCGCCACCGGCCAGGTTTCCGTCCAGAAGGTCCCCCCGCCCTTTCTCAATGCGAGTACCATGCGGTTTTGCGACGGACGAATTGCCTGGAGATCCGCAGGCACCTTCTACTGGAGCTCTGCCAGCACGTTTCAAATCCTTCACTCGATAAAGGACTTGGGGCATATCCGCTCGTGGTTCGAGTACGAGGGAAGCGTTCTTGCCTATGGTCATTCCATACTGTGGGTCGATGATCGCAACATGACAGTCACGGAAATTGTGCCCAATGTCTTGGAATTGCTGCCATTGATTACTCTCATGGCGCCATCCAAGCATTTTGGCATTTTGGGCTTCAACTATAGAAAACAAGCATTCTATGCCGTCTCGATTGATAAGAACACGCAGCTCGCCGAGCCAATGCGACAGGAGTGAATCGGGATGTGCGGAGTTCGCAGTGTGGCTTGGAGCGGCCGCGTCCCCGCGGCCATGGTGGCCGCGGGGACGCGAACGGTCCAGGGCGTGTGGTCAGGCGCAAATCGTGAAAGGGCGAACGGCCCGTGAGCCGCCGTGTGCGCAAATCACC
>JAGLDW010001528.1 GCA_023145395.1 Lentisphaeria bacterium
CGAGACTATCACGGCCCCGACGAAGGCTTCAACCGGCGGACGTGATCGACTCTTCAGAACACCAACTGGTAACGAGTTGCAGATCCGCGGCCCAGGCGTTGGATCAATCCGGAGTCTACCATTGACCGGAGGACTCGTGAGACCGTCCTTTCGGATTGTTGGGTTTCTTCCCTGATGCGCTTCGGCGTCAGGCGTTGTTCGGGCATGTCCTTGAAGCATTGCAGTACCGTCGTTGCGGAAACAGACAAATCGCGGATCAGCTCCACTCGATTTTTGTAGAATTCGATCGAATCCAGGGCCGCGCTCACGGCCTTGAGCATGAAGCCCAAAAATAGCTCCATCCGGTACTTTGTTGGATCGGGGTGGAATCTTCCATCGGACACACGGGCGAGGACGGTGTAGTACTCAGTCTTGTTCTGCTCGATGAATCGGTCGACGGCAAGATACGGTGCCACTCGCTTGAGATTCGAATCGCTGCATTGCATCAATGTCAACAGGAACAGAGCTCTTCCCAGGCGTCCATTTCCGTCCTGGAAGGGATGACAGGCGAGAAAACGGAAAACCAACTCACATCCCACGGCGATGGACCAGGGATGGTCACCCAGAGTCCGGTTGTACCAAGCGATCATCTCAGCGACCGCGGTTTCCGTGATGGGGCCCGGATCGGAGGTTCGAAGGACGCTTCGCTTCTCGCCGGTCGCGGCGTTCCGCTCGATCACCGAGTTGGGCACCACCTTGTAGCGACCCAGGTGAAAAGCCGCCGGGGGATGGTACTGAAGCAGCTCGCGGTGCAAGCCGCAGAGGGTGGCCTGGGTCAAAGGGAAGAGTTCCGCACCCTGCGAGTAGATCACCGCCAACATCTCCCGACAGCCGGCGACCTCCTCAAGACTTCGTTCGCGATCTTTGGAAATCTTCTCTTCAATCCGGGGACGCATGGCCGCAAAGGCCGTGGGCCGCCCATCGGCGGATAACTCGGTGTCGATCCATTCTATCTGCGCATCCGTGAGCACCGCATTCTCGATCCGGGTGCTGGCCCCGATGGTGCTTATATAGGCCTGCCG
>JAGLDW010001529.1 GCA_023145395.1 Lentisphaeria bacterium
CAACGGCTATGCATTGCGGTGGCTCAGCGGGAGCTTCGCCCTCCCTTCGTGTGCTTCGTGTCTTCGTGGTGGTTTCCCCGTCTTTGCTTTGCGAGGTTCGCACTTCGGCGGCTCATTTTTCCTCGAAGGCGAACACTGTGAAGATGCTCAGCTCTGTGTCGGCCTGTTTCCAGGCGTCTGCCGACAGATGCGCCTTTTGCGTGCACAGGATGGACATGAATTCGTCTTTCTTCGGAAGCTGGTCCCAGACCTGCGGCAGAAACAAGCCCCGTCGGTAGCCGCTGCCCACTATCACTCCATGCTTGCCGGGCACGATCTCATCCGCCGATGCCACACGCCGCACGGGAGAGAGGACCGAGATCTCGATGTGGAGTTGGGGTGCCTCGGCCAAGGTCACGCGGTCGAAACGATGGTCCTCGAAGGCTGCGGAATACGCGAGGCGATACACTGCCTGCCAAAGTGGATCGTGGGCGGCTGTGGTGCCAATGCATCCGCGCAGACGCTTGTCCTTGTGAAGGGTTACAAACACAGCCGCGGGTTCGGACAACACATCCTTGAGAGCCGCCGGAGGGGCATAGTCGAAGTCCTCTCCCTTGGCTGCCGTCTCGATGCGTCTCCGCGCGAGCGCGAGCAGTTCCATTTGTACGTCCGCAGGCACGGTAAAGCCCTGTTTGGGCACGTCTTCCATGGCCTTGTCCTCCTTGTTTTGCACGAACAACGCAGCGGCGTAGCCGACGACCCGACTCGCATCTCCGCCTGGCACGTCACCCGATGTGCTGGTTGCCAACATCTGCACACTCGATCCGGCGCGCGCACCAGTCCAGACCATCGCGCATCCGACACCCCCGCTGGCGCATAGCGCGGTCTTGACATTGGGTGCCGCATCCGCGCCGGTCGCCGCGCGCAGGTGCGCGAACAATGCCTTCACGTCCAATTCTGTCACCCGGCGCATGGTCAGCGCGTCAAGGCGCACTGCATCCGCCTGCGTAGGATAATGCGCGAGATCAGTGCTTGCCAGAAGGAATATCCGACGACGCGACGCGCAGCGACGAAGAGCACCCACGAAACGGCGGCAATTTTCCACGCTCGGATCGCCAAAAAGCACAGGCAGGATCTTCGCACGACTTCCCATGACCTGCAAAAAGGGCAGATGGACCTCCACCGTGTGGTCGCG
>JAGLDW010000153.1 GCA_023145395.1 Lentisphaeria bacterium
ACCTACGCCCAGTTCATCGACCCGAAGTCCCCCTATGTGACCCCCGTGCCGCACCCGGACCTGGGCAAGCTGAAGACCTACACGTTGACGGCCACGCTGGACGAGAAAGCGACGAGTGTGCCCGTCGTGGAATCCACGAAGGACGCATCGAAGATCACCGGCTTCTTCATCCGCGGCAGCGTGACTCTTCAAATCGACGACGAACTGATCACCTACGGTGCTGCCGCTGGGGAAGCGCCATTCGCGTTCTCGGCGTGCAAGCGCGGCGCCTACGGGACCAAAGTCGCGGCGCACTCCAAGGGAGCGAAGGTTCATCGCCTGCGAGGGTGCTTCCGCCGTTTTGTCGCCGACGGCGAGTCCGCGCTCTACACGGAGGTGGCAGCCAAGACGGCGGAGCTCTTCAACGACTGCGGCTTTGACATGATCTACTTGGATGCCCTCGATGGCAGCGACGCCGTGGCCGGGCGCGAGTGGTCCTGGTACTACGGCTCCAAATTCACCTGGGAGATCTGGAAGCGACTAAAGCGTCCGGCGCTCATGGAGATGAGCACCTTCCACCATCACCTGTGGTACGTCCGTTCGCGCATGGGGGCGTGGGACCATCCCGTTCGCAGCCACAAGAAGTTCATCGACATCCACTGCCAGGCCAACCAGCGCTGGCAGCGTTCCTTCCTGCCGACAAACCTGGGCTGGTGGGCGTTCAAGACTTGGCACGGTCAGCAGGCCGAGCCAACCTACCCGGACGATATCGAATACCTCTGCGCCAAGGCTGTCGGCAACGACAGCAGTCTGTCCATCATGGGCATCAATCCGAGCACGATCAAGACCATTGCCGTGCTGCCGCGGCTGGCCGCGATCATGCGGCGTTACGAAAATCTGCGCAACGCGAACTACTTCACGAACGAAGTAAAGGCGCAGTTGCGCGTGCCAGGAGACGAGTTCCGGCTAGAACAAGCCGATGACGGTGAGTGGCAGTTCCGGCAGGTCCAGTACGCCAAGCACAAGGTGCAAGGACTGGAGGGTTGGAGCAACACATGGAAGACGGAGAACCGGTTCGGCAGGCAACCTGTGAAACTGCGCATCGAGGCGCTCTACTCCACTGGCGCCTACGAGGCGGATGGAAACATCACGCTCGCCGATTTCAGCGACGCGAAGGATTTCCCGACGCGCAACGCGAGGAAGGGACTCGCCGCCAGTCTCACGCCATCGACCAAGCTGGTGAAGGGCGGCAGTCAAAGCGGTTGCTACAAAGCATCCAACCCGACGGGCACGCCAGTCGGCGCCTGGACGAAGATGGGCAAGACGTTCGCACCCACGATCAACTTGTCGGGACATCAGGCTCTCGGCGTGTGGATCCACGGCGATGGCAAGGGCGAAGTGCTGAATCTGCAGTTCAAGAGCCCCTCCAACATGACCCGCGCTCAGGGCGATCATCATGTGCCGATCGACTTTGTGGGGTGGCGCTATTTCGAATTGGTGGAAATCGAAGGCGAGCGTCATGCGGATCATAGGTGGCCCTATGGCGGCATGTACAGCGTCTATCGCGAACAGATTCGGATGAACGCCATCGAGCAACTGAATCTGTACTACAACGACATCCCCGCCAAGGGCGAGGCAACCTGCTACCTGAGCCCGATCAAGGCGGTTCCGCTCGTGAAAGCGAAGGTGCGCAATCCCGCCGTCACCATCGGTGGCAAGACGATCCGGTTTCCCGTCGAGATCGAGACCGGTTACTGCCTGGAGTACCGCTCGGCGACCGACTGCAAGCTCTACGGTCCCAAAGGCGAATTGATCTCGGAGATAACGCCGGTGGGCGAGGAACTTGTCATCGAGCCCGGGGCGAATGACATCACCTTCACCTGCGATGCCAACGGCTCGCAACGGCCCCGCGCCTATGTCTGGGCCATCACCGAGGGGAAGGCGCTGCGGGGGCGTAAGCCCAAGGGCGAAATCAGGTGGAATCTCCTTGACAGCGAGGTCGATGATCCACGAGTGATCACGGCATTCGACGGTGTGCGGAACCAATGGGACATCACTTGCCGGTCCGAGGCGCGGCTGGAACTCGAGCTGACGGTGGACAAGATCGGTGGGCAAGGCGCGGCGTACTCAGCGTCCACAGCGTTGCCAATCGATGCGTTCGACAGCGTGGACGCCTACGCAGACACACCACAAAACGAGTACGCAAAATATGTCGTCAGCGGGGTCCGCAAGGGCTTCCCCACCGCGTTGGGCGTGACGCAGAAGCTGGAGCTCTATCGCGGTGATGCCAAAGTGGGCAAGTCCTGCGTGCGCTACACCGCCACAAGCAAAAACGTTGCCGGTTGGTCGGCCCGAGGCCGCCGCTTCTCACCGACGCTGGACCTGTCATCCTGCACGGATATTGGCTTCTGGATCCACGGCGACGCCAAGGGCGAGACCTTGTATCTACAACTGCGAGACGTGGCGGGAAAATGGATTGACATGAAGACGTCGGTCGATTTCGACGGCTGGAGATACGTCGAGTTTCCGCTCGCGGGACCTGCGGCCGATCTCTCGAAGATCGAGTATCTCATCATCTACTACAACTCGATTCCCGCTGGTGCGACGGTGGACTGCCGGATTGACGATGTGCGCGGACTCCGCAAGTCCGTGGCACTGGCAAACCCAACAGTCACGGTGAGCGGAAAGACGCTTGTCTTCCCCGTGTCCCTGTCGGCAAAAGATCGGCTAGTCTACAACGGCGACTCGTGCGAGGTCTTCGTAGCGGGCGCCAAGAAAGGCAAAGCCGTGACGCCTGCGGGAGCACTCCCCAAGCTGCACCCCGGACGCAATTCTATCGAGGTAGGTGTCAGCGGCGCGCCGCCTGAAGCATTCCGGATGCGCGCGACGGTGACCGCATCCTACGAAAAGTGACGCCACAGAGCGGGCCATGAGGCCAAGTCCGCGAGCGTGAAACGGCAATGCACCCGAACTTCGCGCTGGACGATGTTAACATTCTTCCCGGCTTGTCGGCACTGCCGTCCGGTGATATAATGGCCTCGTAAGCATTTCCTACCAGAAAAGAGGTGCATCATGCAAATCGAAATGGCCAGTGTATCGACAAAAGGGCAGGTTGTGATTCCTGGAGCGATCCGCAGACGTTTAGGAATCGCAGCTGGGAGCAAGTTGGTAGTCATGACCGATGGCGAGAATGTGCTCATGAAACCAGTTCAGCCTCCGCGACTGGCAGATTTCGAGCAACTTCTTGCCGAGAGCCGCAAAGCAGCGGCTGATGCCGGACTGACGCCCGAGGATGTGAGTGAGGCCATCAAGGAGGTCCGGCGTGCGCGTCGTCGTTGACACAAATGTCATTGTCTCCGGCATTTTCTGGGCAGGTGTTCCCGGTCGCGTGCTGGACGTCTGGGCTGCAGGAGCATTCCTACTGCTGGTGACTCCCAGCATCCTTGAAGAGTATTTCGAGGTCATCGACCGAATCGCGGCGAAGAGCGGTCGGACAGAACTCGCCATGCGCTGGAAGACCACGCTGTTTGACCATGCCGAGATGGTGAAGGCCACGTATCGCTACGACGATTGCCGAGACCCGGATGATGCCATGTTCGTCGAGTGTGCTGTCAGTGCCGGGGCGTCATACATCGTGAGCGGAGACGACGACTTGCTCACGCTGGAAAATGTGCAGGATATCTCCATAGTCACACCAGCGCAGTTCCTTGAATACCTGAAAGTATGATTACGACAACAGAGGAGAACATGCGCCCGTAGCACAGCGCAGTTGCCCCAAAGAAGCCAGTCACCCCAGATGTGAACACGGGACGCGGCTCCGTTCGCTTCCGTCTCGCCCCGCTCCGTGATCGGCATCGAGTGTTGCCATTCGGGTCGTTCCTCCCTTCGTTCCTGCCGTTCCGCTATGCTCCAGGCAGGCCGTCTCGTCGCTGCGCTCCTCGGATCGGCGAGTCCCTCCGGCGACCATACATAAGTCTGCCGTTATGCGTCCGTTCGCTCTGCTCACACGTCAGCGTCCGCGGGCCGGGCACACAGTGCATGCGTTCCCCGTTGACATCCCACTTGATTCTTGCTGTGAACTAGATAATCTTACACAAAGACCAAATGTAAGACGCCAAGGAGCATCCAGATGATTGCGACACTGACATCAAAGGGACAGTTGACGCTACCAAAGCCTGTCAGAGACAGACTGAAGCTGCGCTCTGGTGATCGCTTGGACTGCGTTGTCTGCGATGATGGAATCATCCAGATTGTGCCTCTGAAGCAATCGGCGGCCAAACTGCGGGGCATTCTGCCGAAGCCAGCCAAGCCTGTGACCATCAAGGAAATGAACGACGCGATTGCCAAAGGGGCTTCGGCACATGATCGGGATTGACACGAATGTGCTCGTTAGGCAGATCGTCCAGGACGACGAAGGGCAGGCAGCATTGGCTCAGGAGCTCATTGAAGACCGTTGCAGCCCGAAAAACCAAGCCCATTTGCCCCTTGTGGTGTTGTGCGAACTGGTCTGGGTGCTGAACACGGCGTACCGTTATTCCCGAAAACAGATCGTGTTGGCTTTGCGACAGGTGCTAGTCACCGACTGTTTTGACGTAGAGCAACACGCCTTGGCTTGGATTGCTCTCTACGACTACGATGCCAGCGGCGCCGACTACGCCGACTGTGTGATTGCACAACTCAACCGTGAACAGGGCGCTGAGACAACCTACACATTCGACAAGAAAGCCGGCAAAAACAAGGGATTTACATTGCTGACAACTGGAAGCCTGTGAGTACGACGATCGAGGCGAGTCGTCAATGTTGATGCCGCTCTCTTGCCCCAAGGAAGCCGCCTGCAAAGCGAGACCGATGATGAAAGCTGAAGAAGTCGGGACCAATGCCACTGGGCCGCCAATCCGGACGCGGCTTTTCTGGACTTGGGACCACAGCACGGAGTGGGCGCTGAATCGGCGCGGCGCGCAGACCTACGGCGCCAACAACCCGTATTCGCGCACGACCGGCACATTTATCGAGGATTACACGCGCCTTTTCACCTGGTGTGGGCAGCATGGCATCGACGGGGTCGTTGTCTGGGGCCTGCTCCGCGACTGCCATGGGGGAGTGGACGCGGCATGCCGCTTGTGTGATCTGGCTCGGGAATCGGGTGTCAGGCTGCTGGCGGGCACCGGCCTGAACGCCTATGGCGGCATCTACTACGAAGGCGATTCCCGGCATAGCCTGATCCAGCATCTCGAGTCGCATCCGGACTTGTACGCGGTCGATGCCGAGGGCCGCCCCATGCG
>JAGLDW010001530.1 GCA_023145395.1 Lentisphaeria bacterium
ACCGCGTGTTCGTTGTCCTCTGGAGGGCGAACGGCCCGTGAGCCGCGCAAAAACCTCAGTCGAGGACACACCTGCACACTAGACACACCAAGTCCAAACGTCTTGATCGCAGATGTGATGTCGGGCACCACCAAGCCCTCAAGAAACCAGCAATCTTCCCACGTGGTTCTTGTATAATAGGCCTTGAGTGGGCATTATGGTGAGGCTCTCGGTAAAAGTCACTCGTGAGAATTTCGTAGAAGTCACTCGTGGAAACAAGGAACCTGCTGATGAAACGCCGCACATTCACCCTGATCGAGCTACTAGTGGTTATCGCGATTATTGCCATCCTAGCCGCCATGCTATTGCCGGCTCTGAGTCAAGCTCGGGAGAAGGCAAGATCCATTTCCTGTACCAACAATCTCAAACAACTTGGTTTGGCTTGGTCCATGTACAATATGGATCACGAAAGAGGCTCGGTTCTCGCCCATTATTTGAGAAACACCTCCGCATCCGGTGGCTACGATCATGCCCCGGAACTTCTGTATAGCTATATGAGCGACGCTCAAGTCTGGGCCTGTCCCTCCGGGCTCGATTCAGACATCGTTTCAGCTGGCCACTTTGATCACGGTATTATTGCGTACTACGGCTACAATCAGCAAAAATACACCAATAAGAAACGTCTCGGATATGGGGTCAGCCTGGCACAAATTACTGACCCAACCGGCACTATCGTGTTTGCCGATGCCTTTGGCATTTTCTGTGGCAAGTACAGTCCAACTGTCGATGATGCCAACTACAATCCAGATGCGACTGTTCCCAATAGCTATGGCTACGGTTCCGCATATTACTACGGCACTCGCACAGCGCCCCGTCATAACGGGCGTTACAACATCGCCTGGGCTGACGGACACTCATCCACCCGTCTAGACACGAAATATAGAGATTGGACATACTGGCAGGACTAGCCTGGCAGCGCGTTCCCCCGCCAGTCTGAAAAAATCAATCTCGAAACGTTGGAAAACGTTTCGAGATTTTTTCTGTGGAATCGGAACTACAAACCTGCGCCGCCTGAAGCAGGACGGCCAGGAAGCAAAGACACCGCCTGAGCGCGGCACCTTAGTTTTTCGATTCTGATTTCCGCATTCGGACCGCCTGCCGTTGCAGCAGTTTCGCGATCAGACCAGCCACGCGGCGGCGTTCGGCACGCACGATCTCCGGGTCATACGTGAAGCTGCGCAAGTCCTTCACAACCGATTCGGGCACTTCGGCTTCCGTGGTGGAGACAGGACGCTCCCGCCACAAAAGCCGCTTCGCCCAGCCGCGCTCGGGCTGCGAGTCGACCAGGCGCCGTAGCAACACGTAGTATTCATAGTCCTCCAGGCCATCGCGGATGTTCTCGAGCCGGATCGTGGACAGCGGCCCCTCAGGACCAGCGCAAAAGAAACTCCCGTCGCCATTGTTGTTTTTGTAGCTGGCGGGGTTCCAGTCGGTTCGTGGCCCGCGGCCGATAGTCCGGTCGTTCAGCGGCCAGCGGTTGACCGCGTAGTACAAGAATCCACCGGGTCGGTACTTGGCCGTCATCGCACCCATGATCAGACGCGGTTCGATCGCCGTGTACTCGACGAACCAGTTGGCATAGGGATTCTTGGGACCGATGCAAATGTACCACCAGACATCACGCCCCTGTTCCCGTGCCTCGGCAAGGCGCGCCGCGTTGGTGTCGAATTTGGGAGTGAGAGGCACCCAGATATCGATGGCGTCGCCGTCTTCCCGATCCAGTCCAAACGTGCTGTCGTAGGCGGTGGTCATGACCTCGATATCCGGCCAGATGGCCTTCAGCCGCCTGGCGGTCTCGAACACCACGTCCAACTGCGCGGGGGGACGCTCGTCGAAGCAGTAGATGTAGCAGAGATCGCGCGCACCCGCCTCTTCGATCACGGGCATATAGGACTTGATCCGCGCCACAAGCGCGTCGAACCGCTTCCAATGCGCCTCCTCACGGAATTTGTCGCCTCGGGGTGCATTGAAGTAGCCCAGGTTGATCGCATTCAGCCCCATGCCCATCAGTTCCTTCAGACGCGTGGCCGACCAGGATGGCGGCCCCGAATAGATGCTCCCCACGTTCAGATGACACTCGTCCTGCAACCAGTTCTCATACCGACTCGTCAAGACATCGAGATCGCCCTTGGGGTAGAGTTTTCGAGACAGGCTGCGGAAGCTCAGCGCCGTGCGCAGCGACGTGTGGTCCGGAAGCACGAAGTCCCAAACGGTCAGGCGAATCTCGACCTCCTGCGCCGCGACACCCGCCGCCGCCAATTTGACGGTCCCGCAGTACGCCCCGGCCGGTGCGCCCGCAGGCACATCCACAGTGACCCACAGAGCCAGGACCTCTCCAAGAGGGACCCGATCCACGCGCTTCTGCGCCTCGATCAATGGATCCGCCCACCAGCCCGTGCGCGAGACCTTGTAGGAAGGCTTCTTGCAGTCCACATAACCGACGAGCCGCACACGCACGGGGACAAGCCGCCCGCCCGGCCCAACCAGTGAACGCGCGCTCCAGCTCACATCCCTCAAATCCTCTTCGAACGGAACAACGACGATCTGGGCGTGCTCGCGCTCGTTGCGCGCCGCCTCAAGCTCGATGGATGCGCCAAAACGACTCCCCAGGCCACCCCCGTCAAGCGGAATCTTCCGCATGGAGCTTTCGACGAATGTGACGAATCCCTCGAGACCATTCTCCTTGGCGTAGGCCAGTGCCCGCAGGTCGGCGGAGAGCGAGTCAAGCCCATCCACGCGCGCCCCCAATTCCTCAATCCGGGTGCGCCACCCCGAGACTGTCTTCCAGGACTCTGGCTCGATCTCGGCCAACGCCAACGCCAACCCATCAATCTCCAATCGTGTCCAACGCAACTCGCGGAGGCGAGCCAGCAACGTGGGCGGCAATGCCCCACCAGCCCGAAGAAGAGGCTCTGCCAAGCCATTCTCCAGCGCCTCGGCACGGTGCTGCAAATCGGTGGCCAATTCCCGCAATCCAACATGCAGCCGGACTCTATCGACATAGAAGGAATACGTTTCGACAGGCTGGGTGGTGAAGAAATGAAGCTGCGCGATATCGCGTGTGTCCAGGGAAAATTTCGCTATGGAGACTGCACAGGGGAGCGTACTCCGAGGAGGGACAGTCACGACATGCGTGAAGCGCTTGCCCACGCCATCGCGAAGATGCAGTTTGACCAGAATCGGCTTTCTCCCCGGATTGTGCAGGTCCCAGCGAAGCTCGGAGAATAGGCTGAAGTCGGTGACGCTGAGCGCACCGTTGCTCCGATCCGCCACCACAGCGGGCCACTTCTCACGTCCCTCCGTCCATTTGTGAAAGGTGATGACCGCCGCCCGGCGTCCATCCGTGCACCACTCGCCCGTTAGTGCGAAATCAGTCAGATCCCGTCGTGAAAGCTGTTCGGGAGGTGTTTCATCCTCAAAGTCGAACAGCATCACATCGCCCAGCGTGGGCGCCGGCGGATCGGTGGCAAAACAACAGAAGGACAGTAGGCCGACGACAAAGAAAGGACGCGAGAAAACATGCATGGCAAGACTCCTTTAGAGATATGGGAATGAAACGCTAAGGTATGGGGAGCCTGAGCAATATCAATGCAAGCCTCTCTCGCCCGGGACGAAGAGGCTCTGGCTGGAAAACTTCTAGAAGCACCAGGACGAGGGCAGCCAAAGGTCTTGGACAACTGCCGATTCGACGAAAAGAGAGCACTCCATGAACCGCTTGTACGCCATCCTTGTCATCGCCTGCGCCGTCAACGCCGCCCCAACCATCGACATCGGCACGCATCGCGAACTGTTCGTGGACGATTTTCTCATCGAGCGCATGGAGGGTGTGCGGCTGCAACTCCATCGGCCTGTGCCGCGCGAGGTGGCGGTCGTGCACGACACGGACTGGGAGGGAAACACCTGCGGATATCACACCGTTTTCCAGGATGGCGACCTGTACCGCATGTACTACCGGGGCGCCCACGTCGCGCGCCACACCACGCGCCAAAGCCATCCCCAACTCACTTGCTACGCCGAAAGCAAGGACGGCATCCATTGGGTCAAGCCCGATCTCGGACTCTTTGAGTTCAATGGTTCCAAGGCCAACAACATCGTCTGGGCAGGAGTCGGAACCCACAATTTCGCCCCCTTCAAAGACACCAATCCCGACTGCTCGCCCGAGGCCCGCTACAAAGCCCTCGGAAGCATGAAGGGCGGACTTGCCGCCTTCGCCTCCGCGGATGGCATCCACTGGCGGCAGACAGGCAAGACACCGGTCATCACCAAGGGTGCCTTCGACTCGCAGAATCTT
>JAGLDW010001531.1 GCA_023145395.1 Lentisphaeria bacterium
GAGTAGGCGCCGGGGAATTGCGGAGTTCGCAGGACGCGACGGGGGCGCTGCCCCCGGACCCTCCGCCGGAGGAACGCGTCCCTCCGGACCTCCCATCAAGTGTTGCCGGGCACGCGTCGTGCGAAGCACCCGACTCTCCGTGCCCGTCAACGGTGCCGCCCGCTGTCGCGACGTGCAACACACCACCCCAGGCGGACGGGGGGAGCTGGTGCCCCAGAACAAACGGCAAGGAAGAATCATGGCAACGAATATCTGGAAATGCCTGGTGTTTGCGGTCGTGGTTTTGGGTGCGCATGCGTGGGCGGCGCCGCTTGTCTGGCATGTGTCGCCGGAGGGGCGCGACAGCTGGAGTGGGACGCTGGCAACCGCAAACGCGGAGAAGACGGATGGCCCGTTTGCGACGTTGATGGCTGCCCGCGACGCGAGCCGGAAACAGGGGGGGAAGCCGCGCCAAATCGTTCTGTCGACAGGGCGTTTCTATCTGAAGGAGACGTTGGTTCTGGATGCACGTGACTCACACTTGACTCTCAAGGGGGCGGGGCAGGGGAAGACGGTGGTCTACGGAGGACGGCGCTTGGACGGTTGGTTGAAGGATGGCGATCGATTCTGGTCTGTGAAACTCCCTGCGGACAAGCCCGACTGGTCGTTTCGGCTGCTGGTTGTGAACGATCGGGTGCAGGACCGCGCGCGCTACCCCGCAGAGGGCTATCTCGAGCATGAGACCAAGTTTCCCGTGCGCTGGATGAGCACGGCTGGTGGCGGATGGGAACGCAAACCCACGCTACAGGAATACACCACCATGGTGTACAAGAAGGGGGACTTGCCCGCAGACTTGTCCGTCGAAAGCGCGGAAGTGACTATCTGCCACATGTGGGACGAATCCACGCTGCCAATAGCCAAGCACGACCCCATCAAGCAAACGCTGGTTTTCGCCAGGCGGGGGGCGCATCCCCCCGGAGCATTCAACGTGCGGCGCTACGCCATCTGGAACACGCGCGGGGGAATGACACGGCCGGGGCAGTGGTACCTCGACAAGAGGTTGCGCAAGGTCTACTACTGGCCGCGCGAGGGCGAGGATATGGGGGCGGCAACAGTGGTCGCGCCCGTGATCGTCAAGATCATCTCCGTGACGGGCAATAAGAAGGGGAAATGCACAGGTCTCACCATCCGGGGGATGACTATCTCGACGGGAGACGCGTCTGCCAAACGCGCGGGCTTTGGTGGCGCGAGCTGGCCGGGCGCGATCAACACGGACGGCGCGGGCGGTGTTCGAATCGAGAACGTGGAAGTGACGAATGTGGGCGGATGGGGTGTCCGCGGGGGCGCGAATCAGGTGGTGAACTGCCATTTGCACCATCTTGGCGGTGGCGGTGTGAAGTACTGGGGAGAAGGCTTGGTGGAGGGCACCCACATTCACGATATTGGCCTAGTCAGCGCCAACTGCATTGGCATCATGGGAGGTGGTGTGAAGAGCGTCATCCGCCGC
>JAGLDW010001532.1 GCA_023145395.1 Lentisphaeria bacterium
AGTTCCGGTACCCAGCCCAGCCGGGACAACCTCCACCCCACCGCCATTTCTCCCCGATGTAGACTCCGCCGCCGCCCAGATCGTGCACATGGCATTGACGCACGCGGTTGTGCTGACAGTCGTCGCGAAACCAAATCCCGTGCGCTCCCATGTGGGCGACCGTGCAGCGTTCGATGCGACAATGTCTGGCACCATCGGCGAGAATGCCCGCGTCCTGCACGGTCGCCGCCTGACGGGCATCGTAGAGATCTGACGGGAAATGCGCGTCGGTGTGCTCGAGGGACAGGTTCTCCAACCGCACATGCTCGACGTATGGACCCGTCCCGGGCTTGCCCTCGAATCGCACCAGCGTCTGGGAAACGACGGGAGCAACCACCTCGAGATCTTCCAGTTTCTCTCCCGGCAGGGGAAAGTAGGATAGGCGGCCCGAGTCCGTGTCCAAATGCCACTCGCCGGGAGCATCCAGCGCCACCGCGATGTTCTCCACGTAGTACCGAAGCGCCCCCTCGTACCAGTCGAAGGGGCGTCCTGCGCTGTTGGTGAAATGCACGATCCTATTTTCGGTGTCCAGAGACTCCACATGATGGATCGTGTTGTACCAACTGCCGTACACAACGAAGACCGCCTGGGCGATGTCATCCCAATCCTGCACGGTTCCCTCCGCATAGCGGAACCCCCTGCGACTCGCCTTGTTGCCGGACAACGCGGAGCGCACGCGGAAGTAGCTGCCCTCATTCGGCGTCCTCGCCCGGGGCCGACGCCGACCATTCACATACAATTGGATGAAGGTCCAACGCCCAGCTTTCGCCCCCTCGATCGTGGCCACCCACAGGTCCCCCTCCCGGCGGAAGCCCTCGACACGTCTCCCCCCGGAAAGAATGGGCCGAGACACCCCAACCCCTCGATACGTCACAGGACAAGCCGCCGTGCCCGAATCCGCAGGAGTGAACACGAGAGGCCTGCCCAGTTCGTAGTGCCCGGCGGCGATGAGAACAATGACCGGTTCGTTCAGACCGGAGCGAGTCCGCAGGGCACGGGCGGCTTCTTGGCCACGGTGAACGCTCGCAAAGGGATGATCGGCCGTGCCGTCCCCAGTGTCGCTGCCGCGAGGAGACACATGGATCTCCGCGGCAGAAAGAAAAATCGCACCGCTCAACACACAGAACCCCATCACAAATAATGAAAAACAGTGTCGCGATCGCTGCATGAAACTCTTCCTTTCATTGCCTGCACGTTGCCCCGTTC
>JAGLDW010001533.1 GCA_023145395.1 Lentisphaeria bacterium
GGTGTCGAAGTTGCTGAAGGGTATGCGTACGTGATTGGCGACTATGGTGGACTCTTCGTGATTTCGGTTGATGACCCAGCGGCACTGGAGATCGTTGCGACGCTGTCGATAGACGGTTACGGAGTGGCTATTGATGTCGATGGAGACTTAGCGTTTATTGCCGCCAATGGCCTCCACATCGTCTCGATTGCAGATCCGCGCATGCCGGTTGAGCTTGGCGCGCTTACGAGTGACCAGTTGGCAGTCTCGGTGTTTGCGGCTGACGACGTTGTGTTCCTCGGCGATGGATCAATTCTTCGCATCATCTCGGTGTCAGACCCCTCGCATCCAATCGAACTGGGGATGAACGCCTTAGGGTTGGGTCCGCGGGTGTCTGTTGTCGGGGAATACGCGATTACAGCACTGGAGTGGCGAGGTGTGCGCATCCTTAGTATTGCGGATCCTACGTACATCCATGAGGTCACCGGCATCGGTACAGCGGACAGGGCAGTTGGCACTGCTCTGTCAGGCGATTACATCTACGTTGCCGATCAAGACGGCGGGTTGTTCATCCTGCGGCTTGTGTTGGAGGACGACGCAGGATAGCTGACGGCCCTGCGTGTGGTAGTTGGCAGAGATCAGGCAGGGGAAACGGGGACACAGTACTTAATTCGTGATGCGCAGCGTACGCGGCTGTCTTCAGCTGGTCCCAGATGAGATACGGAGCCCCTACCAGCAAGGCTATGTGCTATTGGAACGATTGAGCTTGTCTTGAGTAGATCATTTGCATAGCGGAGGTACTTCATGCGACGATCTGAACTGATCCTGATAGCGCTGTTGTTGATGACCCTCTTGCTCTCACTTTTTGCCCATGCTAAGACACCGATGAAAGCGTTGATCTCGGGAGTTCCCCGCTACTACCAGGCTGATATGCGCATTGGTGGAAGCTGCTGGTTTCCGTCTGGGTGCGGACCTGTGGCGGGTGCTGCGATCAGTGCGTGGTGGGATAAACGTGGGTTTCCGAATCTGATCGATGACAGCGAGCGTGAAGCTGACGGGCTGCCGCAACAGGCGATCGAGGATCTCGGCGCGGCCCATTACATGAATCGCGATACGAGCTGCGTGGATTCCTGGGTGCTGCCGGGCAACTTCGCTGAGGGCCTCGAAAACTACATGAATGATCACCTTGGCTCGCGTGCTGACGCCGCTCGGTTTGAGGTAATCCGCTATCGAATCACCGACTCGGGATACGAGATCCCGGATACGGGTCAGA
>JAGLDW010001534.1 GCA_023145395.1 Lentisphaeria bacterium
GGCGGAAGCCGCCGACTGGTGATCCAGGCGAATCAGTCCGATGGATCGAACACGCTGGTGAGCGGCTATCAGAACATCTATGTCGACTCAAGCCGCTACCTGCGGCTGGGAGATCATGCCAAGGACAGTGCAGTGGTGAAGTACCACCTGTATGCCATTCGGCCAGTGCCGTTAAGCTCTCCAAACATTGGCCTCGGCGCCGATCCGCTGCTGCTTGATGATTCGATGGTGTCTAATCTGAACTACCACCTCAATGGCAATGATGGTGTGAGCTCGACGTGGTTCGAGCCAGATCTCGAGCAGGTCGGTGAGTTCGCTGAAGATTTCTGGCACGATCACGACGACTGGGGGAAGACCGATGAGCTGATCCTTCAGGGTGGCATCTGCTTCGTCGCAGGCTGGCGGGAGTCCAGCACAGCATCAACTGGCCCAGACACCGACGGAGACGGTGTGCCTAACAGCGAAGACAACTGCCTCGATATCGCCAACGCGAATCAGAGGGACTCGGACGGTGATGGATACGGCGATGCGTGTGATAAGCCGGATTTCGAGCCGGTCTACGTCAGTACGCAGGTCGACAGCGTTTCTGAGTCGCAAGTGAAGGTGACTCTATTCGTTCAACTGCGTAATCTTCAGCAGCTACGCGAACCTTGCTACGGCAGTGTGAAGGTTTATTGGGAGCACGTCGAAGAGGAGGAGGCGCCGGTGCGGCGCGTTACGCCGCCGACCCAGGATTCCGGCCCTCAAGCGATGGCCAATCCGCTCTTTCCGGACACGTCGACTGAAACAGTTACGTACTCCGGGCAATCGACCCTCTATCTCGAACACAGCTGGATGCTCGATCGCGACGAATGGGAGGCTAGTGACGGGTTCTCGCACCCGTCCGTGTTTACAGTCGAGGTTGACCCGGATGATGACATCGACGAGATGAACGAGTTGAACAACGTCTGCGAGATCACGCTCGGTAGCTGGTCGGCAGAGGTGGGATTTCTTGCTGCTGAGTCGCTGATCCTCGAGATCCAGTTATCGTCGCAAGTGAAAGACCGCTTTGGTTCAATGCAGTTGCGAAACTGGGGATCTCAACCGGTTGATCCATTTGTGCTTGGCGATCCGAGCTTTATTGCTCTGAATGTTCCGCGGCACGACTTCCTCGAGATCTCATCGA
>JAGLDW010001535.1 GCA_023145395.1 Lentisphaeria bacterium
AGGAATGCGTTCAGCATTGAGCAGATTCGCGAACTGGCGGATCTGGCGCGCACAAACTTCATCGAACCCGTGCCTCATGTGCAGGGCTTCGGACACACGGGGCCGGTCGTTGGCGTGCGTCCTGATCTGCTGGCGCCGAAGGCAGCCGGGCGCAACCCGTGTTTCGATATCACCCGCAAGGAGGTGCGTGCCTTCATTTTCGACCTCTACGCCGACGCCATCGACGCATTTCAGGCCAAGGGCTACTTTCACGTGGGATTCGACGAGGCGCGTGGGCTGGAGCTGATTTGCGGAGACCGCACGCATGCAGACGTCGTCGCCGAACACATCACGGCCGTTCACGACTGGCTCATGGGGCGCGACCTGCGGATGATCATGTGGGCGGACATGCTGTTGGACCACAAGACGTATCGCTCATCGTCCGCGGCGAACAGCCAGGCGCCGCACTACGGAAACGTCAACACCGCGCCCGCGCTTGGGATGATCCCGAAAGACATCCTGCTGGCGAACTGGTACTACGGGGGAGCGGAGGAGCATCCGCAGATCGAACACCTGCAGCGAGCTGGCTTCGATCTCTTTCCCACCACCTGGTACAAGCCCACGAACAATTTTCGCCTCCTGCGCAGTTCGCATCAGGCTGGACTCAGCTGGGCCGCAGGCAGCAGTTGGATGTACTGCTCCGCAGTGAACCCGACCATGATGGGGTCGCTTTTCGGCGAGTATGCCTGGACCGCTGGACGTCCCGCGCTCGATCAGCTCAACTACGACGAGCTGGCGTTGTTCTGCGATGTGCTGCAGCCGCCGCGCGTGTCGGATCGACCCCACAAGGAACAGCACATCGACCTGAGTGCCGTGGCGAGGCGTTCGCTCCTGGACACCGCATCCGGAGATGGCACGGGCTGGCTTGATCTCGGCCCGGAGATGGATCTCTCGGCGTTGGCGCCGGGACTCCTCACGTCGCAGGTCCACGACCGGACGTTCTCGTTCGCGGTTGCCGGAGAGAAAACCGCGCGGTGCGTATTGGTTCAGGGCGCGAAGTTTGGTCTTTCTGGTGTATCTGAGTCCGCAGTGGTTTCGGTGGGAGGGAAGGGCGCGGCGCTCGTTTTTCTGCATGCGGGTACCGCTGGTTCCAGCAACATGCAGGTGGCAGGCAAGTACGAGATTGTCTACGAAGATGGCGCCGCGGAGGAATTGGTCCTGCGCAACTCGATCAACATTGCCGGTTGGCTGAAGCCCCGAACCTACGGGAATTGGCGAACCGCCCGGCAGCAGAGCTACTGCCGGGATAGCACGCTCGGATGGCGGGGACTCACGCTCGGTAGACGCACGGTCGAATTGTCTCTCACCGAATGGCGCAACCCAAAACCCACAATCCCCATCCGCGAGATCCGCATCACAGCGCCAAGGAACGAAGCCTTGGCACTGGTCGGTCTCACGCTCCTCGCACCGTAGGGCTGCGTCCCTTTTGCCCCCTG
>JAGLDW010001536.1 GCA_023145395.1 Lentisphaeria bacterium
CACCGGGATAAACCCAGTGGCGGCGCAATCATCTCAGTCCTGTGGTTTGAAGTCGAAATTGTTGGTGATGATCAGGCGGTCGAGACGGGTGCCGTCTTCGCGGGATTTTACCGCGATCCGGTGTTTCCCCTTGCGTAGAGCGGCACCGTGCAGACCCGGCACGCGCTGCCAGCTGAATTGGCCTGGGCCACGGCGCGGCGCGGGCACGCTCCAGAGGGCGGATTGCCCGTCGTCGAAGGCCACGAAGAAAGAATTGCTCTCGCCGTCCAGACCCATCGTGCGCCCCCAGACGGTGTAGATGCCGTCTTGGGAAAGTGCAAACGTGAATGTCACTTGGCCCTTGAGGACATACGCTTCGTCCGAGTGGTCCGTGGGCACGTGCACATAGGCTCCACCACTGGCAGCGGGGTCGCGCGCCACCACCATGGGCGCCTCGATGGCACCGCTCTCCGCCTCGATCTCGATGGCAACAGGCGTCATGGGAGTCCCTTCGGTGGCGGCTGCGGCCGTCGGCCCGGGGAGCGATTCGTTGCCTTGCCGGTCCACCACCGTGACCCGGTAGAATCGCTTCATTCCCGGCTGTAGGCCCCAGTCCACAAAGCGCCGATGACGTGGCGAGCCCACCAGCGTCGCGGTCGATGGGCTGGTCAATGCGTTCTCGGCGGCGTAGACGTTGTAGTGACTGAAGTCCGCGGCAGTCGTGGGTGGCAGATTCATCCGGATATAGTCCATGCCTGCTTCCGCCATCTTTGGCGTGTCGGGCCTGTCGGGCGCCAAGCCATCTCGAGTGAGGATTTGACTGTTCGCGATGGCGAGGCGGCTCTCCAGCCCGGACCATTCCTGCGCGGTGACCGCATACGTTCCTGCGTCAAGTCCGGTGGCCTTTGTCTCACTCATGCGCTTGCCGATGGGCACCCAGTCCGCACCCTCTTTCCGGTAGAGGTTGTAGCCCGCAGTCTCGCGATGTCTGGCCGGTGTCTTCCAGCTCAGAGCACCGTCGGCGAATCGGACTTCCCGGGGCGCGGCGGGAAGTCTCCATACGGCGACCCACACATCGGGTTGCCCCAGCAAATCGGAGTCGTAGACGATCTTGGTTTCGTCCGGACTACAGACGGGTGCGGGATGGGTGGCCTCGGGATCGGGCACTCCCGATGACCAGCCCGAGTAGGAGGAACCATGGTACGCGATGGGTATGACCAAGCCGGTCTCCAGCTCGGTGACATAGACGAGGTCGGCGTAGGGTCCGCGGCGGGGGGAGTCCCCCACATGCCAGTGCCCGGTGGTGATGCTGAAGCCGCCGTGTCCGCCCGCGCCCGTGCGAACCAGCTCGCGTCGAATCGCGCCGTTATGCGAGACCAGCCAGATTCCGCCGTCTTTGTAGGCGGCCAGCCACTTGCCGTTCGGCGCCCAGTCCGGGTGTCCTCCGCCAGGAGGTAGACGGCGCTTGCTGCCGTCCAGTGCCAGCACCCACTCGCTGCGCGCTTTTTCGCCGGGCTTGTCTGGGTCCTGGTTGCTGTTGATGAAGATCGATTTGTCGGGCGCTCTCGTGAAGCGCACCCGATGTGTGGGCATGCCGGGTTCGAGTTTCCAGAATGTGCCTGTCTCCGCATCGACCACTACCAGTAGCGAGGCATGCCGATCCTGCCCGCCCCAGCGCAACAGGAAGTGTCGTTCGTCAGGGTGTGGAGGGGGAAACTCGTTGAATCGGCGCTCGCCGATTGTGCCGGGCACGGGCACGCTGGCCACCTTGCGCACGGTGCCATCGCGAACATCGAGGGAATGGATCACGGTCTCCGTCTCGCCAGCGCGCGCGAAATACATCAGATTGGGATGTTTCAGACTCCAGTGAGGCGATCTGACCATGCCGCCGTCCTTCGCCTCGGGCACGGGGCGCAGGTTGGTTCCATCCGCGTCCATCAGCCACGCCGTGCCACCCGCTCGCCGCGAGATCCAGTGCAGCAGACTGCCGTTCGCATTCCAGGCGGGAATATCGTAGTAGACGTGTCGCTCGACGGCCGGATCGTCGGTCATGCGCCAGATGGTGTGTCCGGTGACGGGGTCGGTGTAGACCGTCCGCTCGCCTGTCTTGGGATCGACGGCCATGGGCTTCATGCCGCGCCGGGCGGCCAGCGCGGTCAAGCCAGCGTGTTTTGGGGCACTCGTGCCGGGCGCGGCTGCGGCTTGTTTCCTGACTGCCGCCCGCTCCTCGACGCTGAGGGTGTCGGTGAACTTGATGAACCCATATTCCGCCCTGCTGGCGTCTCCGTGGGTGTAGAGTATGACAGTCAACGGCCCCTTGCCTGTCTTCCAGCCGGTCGTCTTGAGGATGTCGATAACCACAAGCCCCGGTTTGTCGCCGCTTGCCACCGTTTTCTTCGGCCACTGCTTGCCTCCACTGAGCTTTGCTCCGTAGGCGCCCGTGAGCGAGACCACCTTGATCACCAGATAGGGGGTCTCGGCCAGATCCACCTCGGGATAGCGTTTGGCGCAGGAACTGCCCCAGGTCACTTGCCCGCCGGGGAGATCCGTCAGCAGCAGCGAACCCGCCTTCGCCTCGACGGTCGAGGGAGCTTTGGCGTTCGACGGGCGCCAATCGCCGGTCGAGAAATCGTCCACGAGTTCGCCAGCGCAAAGACAGGTCGATACGGCGCAGGCAATGATGAGGACGAGGATGGAATGGGCATGTGGTCGCATGAAATCGACTCCAGTCGGGATGATGCTGAAAGTGCAACTCCCATTTTCAATCGGTTGGCCTTCAGACGCCGTCGCACACTGCGGTTCGAGCTCAGGAGCAGCACTCCATGCCTCCAGTCCTCCAACCACTCCGTCATCCTGCGGGATGACTGCGGCAGCGGTCCATGAATGTCCGAATGACATCCCGGGGACTGTCCGACTGCATGATGGGGCGGACAGAGCAGATATTCTCCACGCCTCGCTTGAGCAGGTTGTCCAGATTTCCCAGAGTGATGCCGCCGATACACACATACTCCAGCGGACAGGTGGCGACCATCCTCTCCATGCGTTCGTAGCCGATCACTGGATCGGGAATGACCTTTGTGGGAGTGGCGTGGATCGGACCGATCCCGATGTAGTCGGGGCGAAGCGCGTAGGCCTCGCGCTGTTGCTCCTCGCTGTGGGTCGAGAGTCCGAAGATCTTGCCGGGAGTGTCCCAAAGCGCGCGTGCCTCGTCCAGCGGCATATCGCTTCGCCCCAAGTGCACGCCGTCGGCATCCACCTCCATGGCCACGGAGACATCGTCATTGACAATGAAACGCGTTCCACTGCCGACCGTGACCGCGCGGACGGCGTGCGCCGTGTCGAGAACCTCCGTCCTCGGTGCGTTCTTCATGCGCAACTGTACGTACCGCACCCCTTCGGCGACTGCGGCTTCCGCGCAGCGCTCGTAGCCGACCACGGGATTGGTCATCACCACGTACAAACCGTATGCTTCAGGCATTGAGATCCTCCGCAATCTTCTGGTCGGGCGAGGCCTTGCCGGACAAGACCAGGATGAATGTGCTCAGCACCAGCGGTGCGCCGAGAATAAGCCATTTCCCGCATTCGCCCAGCAGGGGCTGATCGAGAACGTGCTGCAGGATTTTGAGCCCGACTGAGATGCCGCCTAGAATGGTCAGCGATGAATAGAGCAGGCGCAGGCTCTTCCCATGCACACGGCCCGCCGACCAGACGCCCAGCGGCGCGCCGAGGAAGGCGCCCAGGATCATGATTCCAGAAAGTTGGAACAGAACCTGGCTGCCACCTTCGGACAGGGAGTACGCGCAGACTCCCATGGGTGCCGAATAGAGGATGCAGAGCAGACTCGTGCCCACCGCCATGATGGTGGGCATGCCAACCAGATACACCATGATCGGCATGAGCACAAAGCCACCGCCAACACCCATGAGGCCGGAGATGACGCCAACGGCTAGGCCGATGGTGAGGATCGGGATCAGCGGAGTCTCGATGCCGGATTTCTTCAGTGAGAGAAGCGGTCCCCACTTCAGACGCCGAAGCGGGGCGTTGGCCTTCTGGTCTCCCCCCCCCGTCTCCTCTGTGGTCGCTCTCAACTCCTTGATGCTGTCGATAAGCATGTACATGCCAAGGGAGAACAGCATGACCATGTACAAGTTCTGGACCACGGGGCCCGCCTTGCCGCTCTTGTCCAGTTCGACCATGAGTCGCTTTCCAATGTTCACGCCAAGGATCATGGGGAGCCCCAACGCTGCGCCCAGCTTGTACTCCATGTTGCCGCGCTTGCGATGTTTCCAGGCAGAAATCAGACTCATGCCCAGGATGTAGCCGAATCCTGTGCCCACCGCATATTTCTCGGGGAGGCCGCAGAAGATAATCAGAAAAAGCGTGACGAGCCAACCCCCGCCAACGCCGAAAAAGCCGCCGAGAACACCGACTATGACGCCGCACAGAAGCAGAAGGAGAATGGGCACGGAAAGTGCCTGACCGCTGACTAGAACGTCTACATGGAACATCGCGACCTGCCGTATGCTGGCGCGCGCCACAGCCGCGCGCACGTGGTTTTTCCGAACTCGCCCGAACGACTCCACCAAACAAAAAGAGGCGCGCGAACCGCCGGAACCACGCCGCCCGAAAGGAAGGTGTCACAGCCGTCCAGCGCGCCATCCAAGGGCCAACGCCCAAACTACAGTACGTTAGCGCATGTTGCCCGACTTGAAAGAATGAACGGATGGATGGAGTAACGCCTCAGTCTCGTGGGGTAACCGAGGATGGCGAACACCAGCGGCATTCCGAAGCACTTGGAGGGCGGTTGCCCTCAACCGCCGTGTCCCCACGTAACTGAGGCGTTACCTCTAAGGAGGCACATGTCAGTTCCGTAGGTCTTACACACGATCTTGCAGGTT
>JAGLDW010001537.1 GCA_023145395.1 Lentisphaeria bacterium
GAAGTGCCCTCTCTGCCAACAATTGTGGGACACTCGCCTTGGTGGAAAACAGTGCACATTGAGGGCAGGGCATACTGGCCCCCTGAAGCAGCGAGACACCAGAACGAAAAGCCGAAATAGCACTCCCGAAAGTCTGATCTAAGTAGACAAGGGTAAACTGAGACGAGTCCAGACGCACCAAGAAACCGAGCGAGTCGAACAGATACAGCGTTCCGCCTTTGGCCCTCATTTCAAACTCCAGATTCTCCAATACAAAATATTCCCAGCTCGGGTACGGCAGTTCTGACTTGGCGAAAATGATAAAATAAGATGGTAATACTCTAACCTAATTCATGGTTCTCCTCCATCTCGCCGGACGACAGCGAAGACCGGCCTCCGCAAGAGCGACACTCCTGTCAGATAGCCCCTGCACGGGACGTCCAGTTTGTGAGTGCAGCAATGACCTCGCGAAAGGAGGAGATCATGTTTTGGCTAATCCTGATCGTTATCGTGCTCTCCTAGCCCTCTCACATGGTTGTTGACCGTCCCGGCCTGGCTGGGGCGGTCAATCCCCGCTCACCAGGCCGGTCGCGGTCATCGCGCCGCGGGTAGTACACCGCCCTCCAAGCCAAGCCCGTCCAGCCAACGCTCGAACAGCCACCAGCACCGCTCCTACATAGGCTGAGCATATTCGTTCTTTGGGGCGTACTTGGGCCCCTCGCATCTCTCACTCATGGGATTCGGGCATCCCCATCACCTCACCCAACGCCAGACCTTCATCTCTCCGGTCCGGGGGCAGAAAGCCATCTGCTGGTAGCTCTCCTCGTTGAGCACCGGTTCCACGTCCAGGCAGGCGGCCAACTCATCCAGGCTGCCCCGCGACCTGCGCCCCAGCTCCTCTTCCATGCAGGCCACCCGTCCCTGGGAGTCCTCCACCAGCTCCTCGTCCCAATTGTGGGACCGGAACTTGCGAGCCACGTGGTGGTTGCCCTGAGCCAGCACCGGTGCCTTGAACTTGCGGACCACCGCGTCCCCGCGGGTGCGCTCGATGACGCAGGCCTGCCCCTTCTTCACGCCGCAGACGGTGAAAAACACGGGCGAGGCCAGGGGCGTATCCCTGAGCACCTGCACCGCCTCCTCGTAGGTGTCGCATTCTTCGAATACCGCCCGCAGCAGGAAGGCCGGCCCGAAGTCGAAACGGGGCCGATCCACCGGCGGCGCCCAGTTGATGGTCACCGAGTAGCCCCCCGGCAGCATGCCCGAGAGTACGCCCACAAAGCCCGAGATGCCCACCGCGTAAAAGACCCGCTCGCCGTGGTGGAACTCGAAGACGCGGGTGGCCGCGCCGATGTTCTTTAAGGGCCAGTCCATGTTGCGCAGGTGCACCATGCCCAGGCCCGGCACCCAGCGCACCCCCGCGGTGCAGCCCAGCACGCCGCCCCCCACATGACTCATCTCGTAGGAGCAGTTGAGCATGATCACTTCGCGCAGGGGATACCCCAGGGCCTCGGCCCAGGCCTCGAGCTC
>JAGLDW010001538.1 GCA_023145395.1 Lentisphaeria bacterium
GCGTGGCATATTCATCAAGTAAGCGACGAATCATGCGCTGATATGGAGTGCGATGGAGAGACGCTTCCTGCTTGAAGAAGTCCACGCTCGAACGGGTCAGCTGAAGTGTGACCTTGACGGTGTCCTCCCGAAGGGCCAGCTCCTCAGGACTTGCCAGAAAGTCCGCGATCACCTTGGCGCCGTTCAACGGCTCATCCGTATATGTGATTCTCTTGCTCATAGATCTTCTTTCCCTTGCGCCAGTATCCAGCACCGAAGACGCGAATGACTCCTGCTCGATAGGTGAAACGAACTGTCGTATGGTTGTCTTGGCAAGCCAAATCATCCAACTGGCAGAACGAAGCAGGGATCATGCGGCACTCGCTGGCGGTCTGATCCATGTCCCGGACGGCACCAGCAGGCTACTGTTGACCACCGTCCATGATCACTGCCGTCTCGCGCCAGTCTTTCAGCGACACATCGATCTGCCATGCTCCGGGTGCACCCTTGATCTCGAATCCTCCGTCGAGTCGTATGCCACGCAAATCAAAACGCAGACAGATGGGTTTCTCCTGGTTCGGCCAGGTGAAACTGCCGGAAACGGTCGTGATGATCCGTTCTTTGCCGACCACCCAGCCCTCGTGCAATTCGATGGGCGTGAAGGGGAACATGTGGTTGAGCACGCCGTACTCTCCGCCGCCGGGCTGATCCGGAAGGGGAATCTCCGACGTGTAGTGGCAATACAACGCTCCGTGTCGCAGATAGGCGATGACCGCTTTGTGAATGATCTGCGCGTACTGTGTCTTGTGCTCGGGACGCCAGCGGTGCGGGCGCACACCCAAGGCCAGAGGAGCGCTCAACTGGGCCTTGGCAGCCCGGTTGGCAGTCAGTCGTTTGGCTGCTGGATCGAACGTCCATTCGGCCTCCATGTAGCCAATGTGTGCCAGATCCTGCAATTCCTCGCTGGATCGCTTGCCGTTGACGTAGCAGATCTTGCCCCGGTCTGTGATATGCTTGACCCATTGGCGCCGTGCCGGGGCGGTGAGCAGACCCAGCCGTGCATACTTGCTCTTGATGGCGCCAGTTGCCGAATCGATATCCACGCTGTGGCCATCCCAGCGGTCGTAGGTGCGACTGTGGTAGTAGGAGAACGAGTCGATGTAGATCCCATCGAGCCCACAGTCGTCAAGCAGGTAGTCCACCATTTCATTGAACTTGCCGAACCAATAGTTGTCCAGGGTGGGAAAGAGCTTGAGGTTGACCCCACCATCCTTGTAGGCGCCGGCATAATACAGGTCGATGATGCCATTTCCATCCTTGTCCCGAAAGATGGAGTCCTTCCAAGGGGTTGCGTCGATGACCTTGGTCGCGGCCGCGCTCAGGACAAAGTCATGCGGCCGCCTGGGGCCGCGCGGCATGATTCCCTTGGCGTCTGTCCAGTAGGCAGGCAGCGTGCCTTTGAAAAGTGCCTGTGGAGCATAGTAGAGAAAGGTCTCCGTGTTGGCGAGAAACTTGGCATCGGGCTGGACGGCGCGGATCTTGGCGATGGTTTCGCGAATCAATTTCTTGTACTCCGACCTCGGCTGCCAGTACTTGGCTGGCGAGTAGTACTCGAACCAGGGCGAGAGCGAGAAGATGTCGATCCGCTTGCGCCGCAGATAGACGCGCAGCTTGTCCTGATTCTCCATGAGTTTCTTGTGCGGGTCGATCTCGGGACGCCAGAAGGAGTACATGCCCGGGATGGTGGCGTTGGCGCCCCAGTCTGCACGCACGGCATTGATGAACTCCCAGAAATCGGGTCCGCCCACATAGATGGACCATTTGAAGGTGTAGCTCTGCCCCGGCGCCAGGCCGAAATGATCGTTCTCGAAGCTCAGCATCCGCCTCCCCCCGCTTTCGACCATCTGAGCGCGCATGACCGTGTCGAGCAACGCGGCGCCGAGCCCGGTTCGCTTGCGGCTGAAGTGGACGGTTGGATTGGCGGCCGTGTCGGTATGCACAGGCACCTTCTCCAAGCCGGAAAGGCGCCATGTATCCGCCACATGTTCGGCAAGGAGTTCATGCTTCAACATGATCCCCAGGTCTTCGGTGGCCTTGCTGGTGATCGTGTCCCGCATCCTGATGAACGATCCATCCAATATCACCTTGCGGCGTACTTGGTAGGATGCCGTCGTGCCGGTCACCACGATAGTTGTGTCATTCTCCTGCTCCGCGGTCACCTTCCAATCGTCGGTCGGTGTCCACCAGAAACGATTGTGGCGGATGACTGCCCCGGCCTCGGAGAAACTGGACCTGCAAAAGTAGCGATCTCCTTGATAGCTGATACGCAGAGTACCTCCCGCTGACGCCTCCACGGACAGACCGTTCGCCTGGGCCTTGGCCACAGGCATGAAAGAAGCCATTCCAGCCGCGAGGTTTTCGATCAAGCTACCCCGCACCGCAGCCGACACTGTGCCAATTTCGAGTCGATCGATGAGCAGCGGCTGCTCGCTCATCTGCGCTGCGGTCTTCTTGAAGTAGTGGGCCAGTGCCACACAGGTCAGAGTCAGGGAATTCTCACCCTCCTCCCGAGCCAGATCAGTGATATCCAGCACAAACCAGTACATCTCCCGACGGTCGGTGACAAAACGCGGTTCGAGAGTATCCCAGTCGGGACCAAAGGTCGTGAGAAGAGCGGGGGGACTTCCCCTCGTGCTCTTGAAATACGCCTCGTTCGGCCATTTTGGGGAACTTGTCTTCATGGAGTTTCCCGCCCGGTTAAGCAGGCGTGGCTCCCCATCGGCCGTGTAGGAGGTCACTTGGGAGCCATTCACGTCCAGGCAAAGAAAATTGTTCCACCCGCCAAAGGATTTCGTGACCATCCGCAGGCGAAAACGCATGACCAGAAGCTGATTCTCCGCACACTTGGTTCCAGGGAATTTGACCGTGACGCTGGCAGGCTTATCACCGGGGACAATCGCAATGGTCTGCTTTTCTGCACGCCAGACAGGCTGCAGCGCCACCCGAAAAGCGCGCGCGCCACTCGCAGTGCCAGTCGGCGCCGCCATCTCCGGCGGCAGATCCGCCGCTGTGACGGACATGGATGCCCCAGCCAGTGCAAGCACGATGAACATGAACGACTCGAAACATACGACGGAGATCCAGTTTCCATACAGCATTGTCAGGCTCCCTTAGGATCGGCGCGTAAATAACTTCACATTTTGCTGCTGTTCATTTTGGTTCCTGGCGAGGCGCGAGCGAGTGGGGACACCCTAAGATAGAACGGATGCCAGAGGACACAACACCAGTGCTGCAAGTATGCCCTGACCAGGAAGCGCGGAGCCGTACGGGAACT
>JAGLDW010001539.1 GCA_023145395.1 Lentisphaeria bacterium
ATTGGCGTGGTGGAGATGCGGGAGCCCATCGACGTTCCCGTCGCGCAAGATATCGCTCTGGCGAATGGGGTCTGGCTGCGCCCCTTCGGCAAGCTGCTCTACACCATGCCCCCCTACATCATCAACGACGATGACCTGCGCAAGATCACCACCACCATGCGTGCCATCGCCCAGCTCGACACCCAATAACTTCGCCTTCTCCGACTTTCACGAGGTGGTGCGGGGCGTCCTGCGTGATCCCTCGGTCCCGGAGATCCCGAGCCACTGCCGTGTGCGCCCATGGTGGTGCGGGACGTCCCGGACCGCGAGCATGTCCCGTCCTCGATCCTTGGTTGCTTGACATGACCCGCTGTCTCTGCATGTTCCGATGTGTGCTGGATGGCAAGAGAAAAACGCGGAGACCGCACGATGGCGAACAAACCGAACTTGCTTCTGATCATGACGGATCACTGGCGCGGGGACTGCCTGGGGAGGCTAGGGCACCCAGTGGCCGAGACGCCGCATCTGGACTCGTTGTCGCGGCGCGGAGTCACCTTCACCCGCGCCTACACCCCCTGCGCGAGCTGCATCGGCGCCCGGCGCTCGCTCATGACCGGCCAGATTCCGGATCGACACGGCATGCTGGGGTACCAGGATGGCAAGCCCTGGGACTACCCGGTGAACATGGCGGGTCAACTCGCCAAAGGCGGCTACCAGACCATCAATATCGGCAAGACGCACTTCCATCCCAAGCGCCTCCACCTGGGATTTGAGCAACTCATCACCCCCGAAGACTATCAGGAATGGCTCGCGACACAGACAGATGCCGGCGTCGAAAAGTTCGCGCACGGAGTGCCTGGAAACTCGTGGATGGCCCGCCCCAACCACCTTCCGGAAAACCTCATGGAGGAGACTTGGTTTGTGACCCAGTCGCTGGAGTTTCTCCGCAAGCGGGATCCCACGCGCCCCTTTTTCATGACATTGTCCTTCAACGGCCCCCATCCGCCATGGTGTCCGCCGCAGGTCTACTACGACCAGTTCATCGACCGTCCCATGCCAGAGCCCGTCACAGCGGAGTGGTCGCGCCATCATGCCGAGGAGGCGGGCTATCCGCTGGATGTGAACAGCTGGCGCGGCGCCATTCCGCCCCACCTGAATCAGCGTGCGCGCGCCGCCTACTTCGGCTACCTGGCATATCTGGACGCGCAAATCGGCCGGCTGATGATGAAGATGCTTCGGGGAGGTCTGCTCAACAACACTTGCGTTGTCTTTTCCGCCGACCACGGGGAAATGCTGGGCGACCACAATCTCTGGCGGAAGACCTACGCCTACGAGCCGTCGGCCCGCATTCCCTTCATCGTCGCTCCCCCCAATTCCATCGACTGCCAACGCAACACGGAAATCGAGGCGCCGGTGGGGCTGGAGGACGTGATGCCCACCTTCCTCGAGACGGCGGAACTACCCGTGCCAAAGAGCGTGGATGGTCTCAGCGTCCTGCCCTTGCTGCGCGGCGAAAACGCGCCTTGGCGCGATGTGTATCACGGCGAGCATTCCCCCTGCTATGATGCCGCCAACGCGAACCACTTCATTACCGACGGACGCTGGAAGTTCATCTGGAATCCCATCACGGGCGAGGAGCAGCTCTTCGATCTGAGCAACGACCCCGAGGAACGCAGCGAGCTGTCATCCAGCGACCAGCACGCCGAAACCCTTGCCCAGCTTCGCACACGCATGGTGCAGGAGCTGGACGGGCGTCCGGAGGGATTCTCCGACGGGACCACGCTCTCGACCGCCCCCTATCCCGTTTGGCGAGGTGGCGGTGGCGACGACCTGCACTTGGGCTAGGTGGGAGTACAGGAACTCTTCGATGGATTGGACGAGACCTGCGAGAAGACAAGTGGAGGACTAGTCAAAATGATAGCCAACGCCGACCAGTGGTGTATTCCACACAACGAAATGAGAGAAGACAACACCGAGTACAAAGTGACCTGAGCACCCACCCACCCACATACCCACCCACTCAAAGGAGAAACACACTATGATCACTCCGAAAATTGGTTTCATCGTCTATGGCGTTCACAAGGACGGGCTCGAGGATCCCATGGGGACGCCCTTCATCGATGATGCGCTTGTGGCCAGCGCCAAAGCTGCGTTGACGGAAGCGGGTCTGGAACTGGTGGAATGGGACACGGTGCTCGCCACCAAGGCCGAGGCGCGCGAGTGCCTGGGGCATTTCAAGAAACAGGACGACATCGCCGCAGTGGTGTTGTTTGCGGGCACCTGGGTCTGGGCGTCCCACATGATCGCGGCGTTGCGCGATTTTTCCGGCAGCGGCAAGGGACTGCTGCTCTGGACCCATCCCGGCTCCCAGGGATGGCGTCCCGTGGGCGGCTTGGTTCTGCATGGCGCCTGCAAGGAAATCGGCTTGGATCACCGCTTCGTCTATGGCGCTTGCGACGACCCCGCCGAAATCCTGAAGATCACGTCCTACTGTCGAGGCAGCGCTCTCAAACAGCGCTTGAACATGAGCACCATCGGCGCCTTTGGCGGACGTGGAATGGGACAGACCTGCGGCGTGGCCGACCCCTCCCAGTGGATGAAGACCTTTGGCGTGGACATCGATTCGCGCGACACCACGGCGCTGCTCGAGACCGCCAAGAGCATCGGCGACCAGGATGTGGCCAAGGCCCGCGCTGAGATCGGACCGTACTTCCGCATGCCCGTCCCCGACGACGACGCGGCGGACCGGTCCATCCGCCTCCTGCTGGCGCTCAAGAAACTCGTCGCCACCGAGGGTTTCGATTTCTACACCATCCAGTCTTTCCCGGGACTGGGCGACGACTACTGCGCCACCTGTTTTGCGCAAAGCATGATGCTGCAGGCCGGCGTCGGCGCCTCCACGCTCTGCGACTTCAACACCGCCATGACCGTGAAGCTGCTCACCGACCTGAGCGTCGAGCCGGTCTACTACGGCGATCTTCAGCATATCGACAAAGCCGCCAGGGAAATCAAGATCATCGGTGACGGCGCCTGTCCTCCCTCGCTGGCCGGCGCCATTGGCCCAGCGGGCTTTGCGGAACATGGGATCCCCACCGAAGGCGAGGCTGGCGGCATCTCCGTCGAGCTAGTCTGCAAGCCCGGAGAAGGCGTGTTGGCGCGACTGGGCCGTGTGGACGGTCAGTTCGAACTGGTGGTCACCCGCTGCAGCGTCTACGAGCCCGCCGCCGACATCATTCGAGCCCGCCGCGAGGAGTGCCAGATTCCCTTTTGGCCCCATGCCTTCTGCACGGCGCACTGCGACATGGACGCCATGCTCGAGGCCTGGAACAACGAGTACGCGGTGTTGGGCTATGGCGAGACGCTCTACGAGGACCTACAGGCGTTCTGCCAAGTCGTCGGCATCCGCTGCATCGCGCTGTAGGCGCAGCGCAAGGCAGAAGTGCGGAAGGCAGGCCAATTCAACGCAAAGGCGCAGAGGCGCAGAGAGGGGAAGGGGAAACTCTGAACTCTGAATGCTGAAGGCTGAACTCGGAAGGCGGAAGGCGGAACAAGGGAACAGAACGTCGAAGTGAGGAAAGAAATGGAAGGAAGAACTCGGGACAGGGAGAATTTCCCGCAGAGACGCAGAGGCGCAGA
>JAGLDW010000154.1 GCA_023145395.1 Lentisphaeria bacterium
GGCCATCACGCGAACGGGCGAATCAGCATCCCCCTTGCTGGCGCCTACCAGGCGTTTCGGGCGAGTCTGGGCGTCCAATGGCAGGGCGGCAAACGGGGCAGTGTCCGTTTCCGAGTGCTGGTCGATGGCAAGGAGGTCTTCGAGTGCGGTCCCATGTCCGACAGCACTCCCGCCGTGCCGATCGACATTCCTCTCGCCGATGCTGCCGAGTTGTGCCTGGTTGCCGAGGACAATGGCAACGGAATCTCCTGTGACATGGCGACCTGGGCCGACGCCCGGCTCGTCCCCGACCCGAACGTGCCGGTAGCCATGTTTGGTTTGGCGACATTGACCTTCGGCGGAAACTCCGCCCCAGTACGCTCAAGTCAATGGGCGAGCGGCCTCTCGATCCTTGCCGTTCCTTCGGGGCCGCAGCTGCTCCTCGCAGGCAATCCCGTCAGGCTGATCGACGCCTGCTTGCGGGACGGCGAAGAGATGCGCTTGACGATTCCAGTGAACAGTGGCGCGGCAATGCGCCTGGCCGCTGATGTCACGCTCTTCTCCGGCAGTGCGGCAAAAGCAACTCTGGCTGGCGGGCAAAAAAGTTCGACTAGAACACTGATATCGAGCCAGACCATCACCATGGAAGCCGTGACGGCTCCCACAGCTTCTTTCACCGAGATTGTTTTCCGCCTGTCGGGCGCGAGCGCGGAGACCGGTGTGCGGCTTGAACGCCTCCGCTACCAACTGGAGGGACGACGCTGGCGGGACATCCCGCTCAAGGTCGATCCCCCGGCTCCAGAACAGCTTCCGCCGCCGTCCCTTCCCGAGTTCAGGGCAGTGCTCGCACAGGCGTTGATCGAGTCCGACTGGCGTCTGCATGACGGCATCAACACACCCAGGGAAGCCGTGACATGGCAGGAGGCGACAGAGGCAGTCCTGGCACGCGGAGAACGACTTGTGGCTGAACTGGCAAGACGTCATGCGATGCCGGCCGATCTTCTGCGCGACTGGCAGGATTGTCGTACCCAGGCCACGTCTCTGGCGACTCAGACCGACACCGCTGAACGAGCCTGGCAAACGCTCTGGTCACGCGCCCACGCTGTGCGCCGGAAGATCGTGTTCGCAAATCCAGACGTTCCGAAAGTACCCATCCTGTTTGCCAAGCAGGTTCCATCGGGATTCAGCCACCAGCTGACGCAATATTACGGAATGTGGGCTCGCCCTGGAGGCGGTGTGTTCGTCCTGGAATCCCCGGGCACAAGCATGACCTGCCGCGAGCTAACCAGCGGACAACTCCCCGTCGGCAGCTACCAGCATCCGGAACTGAGCTACGATGGCAAGCACATCCTCTTCGCCTATTGCACCCTCGATTCGGTGAAGATAGAGAAGGTCGGAGGCTGGAAACTGAACGCGGTCACATACTACCAACTCTACGAAATCGCTGCGGATGGCACGGGCCTCAGACGGATCACAGACAACCCTTCAGACGACTTCTT
>JAGLDW010001540.1 GCA_023145395.1 Lentisphaeria bacterium
GTGTTGCTCCCAAGCATCGCAATGCGCTCTTTTCAATACGCGAACGCTACCAAGCAAACCTGTAGAATCCAATGCTACAGATGTCCGGGTGTAGCAACGTTTCACCCGACTAGCGGGAGGGCCATGAGCAAAGCGATGGAAGCAAAACCCGGAACGAACCGTTCTGCCGCTTTCGGAGCAGGGAAGAGATTTTGGTTTATATTTCTTGATATGCGACTAGTATTACTAGACTATTCCGACAACAGACGAACCGATCACGCGTTCATCCACTAAAGAGAACGACAAGTATGGCTAGACAAACAAACAGCAAGATAAACCAACTCCTGCGATGCTGGCCGGAAGGCGCTGTCGGCACGATGGACTGGCTACGCGAGCACGACATGTCGAGAAAACTGGCCGACTGGCATGTGCGATCCGGGTGGCTGGACCGTATCGGCCGCGGTGCATTCGTGCGGGGTGGCGATAAGCCCGACTGGACGGGCGGGCTGTACGCGCTCCAGAGTCAGCTCGGGTTGACCGTCCATGTAGGCGGACGCAGTGCATTGGAGTTACAGGGACGAGCCCACTTCGTCCCACTAGGCAGGAAGCAAGTTCTGCTCGTCAGTGATGAGCAGGAGCGACTCCCCAGCTGGTTTGCCAACCATGACTGGGGTGCCGATGTCTCCCATCGGTGCATGTCCCTGTTCGATTCACCACCAAGACAGAGCCTGACGACCATGCCCTGCGGAAGGTATGAGGTGACCCTTAGCGCCCGAGAGCGCGCCATCATGGAATACATGCATCTGGCCAAGACAAATGCCGACGTTGAACACGCACATGAATTGATGGCAGGGCTGGGGCTGCTGCGTCCCGATATCGTCCAGCCCCTGTTGGAACGATGCACCTCGGTCAAGGTGAAACGCCTGTTCCTCTGGAGCGCGGAGGATGCCCAGCATCCGTGGGTCAGCCGATTGAATGCCTCGAAAATCACACTCGGCAAAGGGAAGCGGCAAATCTACAAGGGGGGGCAACTCAGCGCCAAGTATGACATAACCGTGCCGCCCGGCGAGGAACTGCCAAATGTTTGACCCCAGATACATGGAGCAGGTGAACTTGGTGTTGGGCTGCATGCCTGCCGTCGCCGATCAGGCGTGCTTTGCGCTTAAGGGAGGCTCGGCCATCAACCTGTTTGTGCATGACATGCCACGAGTCTCTGTCGATATCGATCTGACCTATCTTCCCGTAGCTGCACGCGACATCTCGCTCGCCAGCATCGAATTCGCACTCCGAACCATCAAGTCCAAGGTCGAGTCGGGTCTCGATGGTGTCGTCGTCAACGAGAAAAGAATCCAAGGCCACGTGGCGAAGCTGACCGTGATCTCATCGGCCGCAGAGATCAAGATCGAGCCGAACCTGATACTGCGAGGCGCGCTCGGGGAACCGGTCCGTCGTGAGCTTTGCCCCGCTGCTCAGGTCGCATTCGAAGCCTACTGCATGGTTCCCGTTGTCTCCGATGCCGATCTATACGCCGGAAAAATCTGTGCCGCACTGGACAGGCAGCATCCGCGGGACCTGTTCGACGTCAAGATCCTACTCGACGACACGGGTATCACTCCGGCAATACGCCACGCCTTTGTCGTCTACTTGGCGGGACACAACCGGCCGATGCACGAGCTGCTGAGTCCAAACCTGGTCGATATCACGGACACCTTCGAACGGCAGTTTGCCGGTATGGCGCGTGAACCCGTGACCATCGGGGAGCTTGTCGCTATCCGCCA
>JAGLDW010001541.1 GCA_023145395.1 Lentisphaeria bacterium
CTGCGCCCGGTATGAACCTTGATGGTGTGCGGCTCGGGACAGGCGTAGAAACAATTTCCGCAGCCAGTGCAACCCTCGCCCTTGTACTCGACGTGGGTGTAGCCCCGCTGGTTCAGCGCCTTGCCGATGAACAGCACCCCCTTCGGACAGGCGTGCACACAACGCCCGCAGGCCTTGCACTCGACGACCGTGATCTCGGGATACGGGTTTTCAGATATCGGTTTCGTGCTCACGACACGCTCTTTCCTCCGCATTTCCGCGCAGTGGGAAGAATGGATTCAAGGCAATGTAGCGTGGGCGCCACGAAGGACCAGTTCCCACATCCATTTCGTGCCCCTGCCGGGCCGGTCCGTGCACTGAAACCGTGGTGGGCATAGCGTACTCGCGAGCCGTGCTCAATGCGAGCACCGCAAAGCGAGCCCGTGGTTCAGGGCGCGTCCTTCCACCTACAGCAGACCGCGGCCGGAGAGAGCCTCGAGAAGTTGGCTGGCAACATGCTCGGATTCGCCCTCGATGCGGGTCTTTGCCCGATTGGTTGTGGGGATGGTGATTGTTGCGACGCGGGTGGGGGAGCCGTCGAGTCCGAGCTCATCGGGAGACACACCGAGAGCATCGGCCTTCACATGCACAGGCATCATGTCCAGGGCGCGAAGACGACCAGCGAGGCTGGGCAGGCGTGGTTCGTTTGCCTCCTTGAGCACCGTGAGCACCACAGGGGGGGCCACTCGGTAGCGTGCGACACCGCTGTCGAGCATGCGCTCGATCACCAGCATACCGCCCTCGGCGACAATCCCCGTCACATAGGTTGCCTGCGGGATGTCGAGGTGCGCGGCGATGCCGGGTCCCACCTGCGCCGTGTCGCCATCGATAGCCTGCTTGCCGCAGAGAATGATGTCGAAGGGCCCTTCCTCCTCCAGTGCACGAGCAAGCGTGAGCGAGGTGGCCCAGGTGTCCGAACCGGCGAAGGCGCGATCGCTGACCAGAATGCCGTCGTCCGCCCCCATGGCAACCGCTTTCCGGAGCACGGCATCCGCCTGGGGAGGACCCATGGTGACGGCTGTCACCGTGCCGCCAATGCTCGCGCGCAGGCGCAGCGCCGCTTCCAGGGGAAACTCGTCCAGCGGGTTGAGCACCGAATCCACGCCGTCGCGGATGAGGGTGTTGTTGACCGGGTCGAGCTTCAGCTCGGTGGTGTCCGGCACTTGCTTGATGCAGACGGCGATCTTCATGCCCCCATCTCCCCAAAAAGCGTGCCAACGCCCAGGCGGTTCTCTGGATCGAAAAGTGTTTTCACAGCGCGCATCTGCGCCACTCCCTCCTCGCCGTAGAGCGTGACGAGAAAATCGGTTTTGAGTTTGCCGATGCCATGTTCGGCGGCGGGAGACCCGCCCATGGCGACGACGGTCTCGGCGAACTCGTGGTAGAGTTCCCATCCTCTCGCGTATTCCTCCGGGTTCTTTGGCAGGATATTGACGTGCAGATGGTTGTTTCCAATGTGTCCGAAAATCACATAGTCGAGCTTCTCCGCCCCGAGTTTTTCGCGGTAGACGCGCATGATGTCCTCCAGCCCGTCGTCAGGCACGGCCATGTCGGTGCCGAGTTTGGTGACCTCAGGATGCTGGCGGCGGATTTCGGCAATGGCGCTGTTGACGGTTTCGGGGAGGGCGTGGCGAAAGATGCGGAGTCGTTCGCGTTCGTCTCTGGCTAGCGCAGTCCAGCACTGTTCCGGGTCCGCGCCGCAGGAAGTGGCGACATCGGCAAGTTGGGCAAGAGCGGGCTGCAGACAGT
>JAGLDW010001542.1 GCA_023145395.1 Lentisphaeria bacterium
GTGAGGGAGAAAGATTTGCAAGAAAAGGCGGGACATACCCCACAACATTTGTTTTCATAGGGGCATGAAACGACGAGAGAAGCCAACGGTGACGGCCGTCGAGCAGTCAGTGCTCGATGGGGTAAGAGTACGGTTAATTGAAGCGAGTGAGCAGGAGCGATTCGATGAGCTCATAGTGAAGCACCACTACCTGCACAGTGCGACGTGGGTCGGCGAGAGGCTGTTCTACGTAGCGGAGTACGAGGGGGAGTGGTTGGCGCTGCTGGCCTGGAGTGCGGCGGCCTATGGGCTGAAGGCACGTGAGGAGTGGATTGGCTGGAGCGTAAAGCAACGCCGAAGCCGCCGACCATTGGTTGCGAACAACAGTCGGTATCTGATTTTGCCAAGCTCCCACTACCCGAACCTTGCCAGTCGAGTAATGGGGCAATGCTTGAGGCGCTTGAGCAATGACTGGCAGGAACGCTACGGGCATGAGTTGCTGTTAACGGAGAGTTTCGTGGACAGCCAGCTATTCCGCGGAACCAGTTACAAGGTTAGCGGGTGGACGCTGCTGGGGCGAACGCAAGGGTGGGGCCGCAACCGGCAGGACTTCTATGTACAGCATGATCGGCCCAAGCAGCTCTGGGTTAAGGAACTGCGAAAAGGAGCTCGAGAGTTTCTACGTGCGCGAACTTTACCGGCCAAATATGCTTCGGTGGAAACCGAGCAGGTGCCCGACTGCGAGCTCTCGACTGAAGAACTCAGTGCAACGCGTGAGTATTTCGAGCAAGTGCCGGAGTGGCGGCGCAAGAGCGCTGAGTACTGTTGCGCGGGGCTGGCGGCACTGGTGGCGTGTGCTTCACTGTGCGGGGTGATGCGAGGTCAACGGGACCTGGCCGCATTCGCCCGTGGGCTCACTTCCCAGCAGCTCAAGGCGCTGGGCTTTCACAAACGAGGCCGACCGCGACGATACCACTCACCGAGCGAGACGACTTTTTTCCGCTTCCTCAAAGGCGTAGATTCGCTGGCTCTGGAGCATGCATTGCTGCAGTGGCAGGAGGATCGGCTGGGTCGGCGCAAGGCTGATGACAACGTGCTGGCCATTGACGGCAAGAAACTCCGCTCCAGTCAGGGCGTCGAGGTGACCAGCCTGTATGCGACGAAGAGCGGGCGCTGGTTGGGCAGTGAGATAACCGAGAACAAGTCCAATGAGATCCCGGCAGCACAACGGCTGCTGGCTCGGAAGAACTTGCAGGGGCAGCGGGTAACGATGGATGCGCTCCATACTCAGCATAAGACCGCACGGATCGTCGTGCAGGATGGCGGGGGAGACTACCTCATGAGCGTAAAGGG
>JAGLDW010001543.1 GCA_023145395.1 Lentisphaeria bacterium
ATGTGTCCAACGCCACTCCCGCCGTCGTTCTTGCCCGCGGCCAACGAAATAACATTGTCCTGCGTCCGGATGAGATGGCCCGAGTGGGAGTTCCGCTTGGAGTACCCGCGCACGAGAGAGCCGAGAGCGTGACGATTGAGGTCAGGGCAGGGGATCTGCGACATTCGGAGGTCCGCACGATCGTGGCGCTGAGCAAGTTCAGGCAGATCGCCGACATCCCCAGCAAATGGACCTCTGGAATGTGCCTGCGGGGCCTGAAGGAAGAACCCATCCCCGACGGCACGGGCGCGTCCGTGTCCGCCGATTCCGACCGCACATGCGGTGGCGTGTCCAAAGACAATGCGTTGTTTATGCATCCCCCGTACAAAAAGGGGGAGGGATATACGTTTGTGACATTTGAACCCATGAAACTGCCACGCACTCCTGTGGTCTTCCGGGCCCATGTGGGAAAAGGGGATGGTAGCTACTTGGGAGATGGTATCCTATTCAAAATCGCGGTGATCGACGAGGACGGAAGAAGCACGGTTGCGGGGGAGCGGACGGTGGAAGGGCACAAGTGGCTTCCCCTCGAAGGGGACTTAGGTGTCTGGGCTGGAAAAACCGTGTGCCTGAAGCTCATCACCGATGTGGGCGGCAACTCGGAAGGAGACTGGGCGCTGTGGGCTGACTGGCGTGTTGAGACTGCCCAAAAGGAGATCCTCTGGGAGGTGATGCACGGAGCAGGCAGCCACTTCCTGCCTCCGCCGAACCCGCTCCCGGGCATTACGGTCAAGCAGTTGCGCACAGCGAAGAAGGGCTGGCTCAGATACCAGGGAGTGGGCCTTTCGGGAACGGGGGCGCGCTATGGCAGCTTCGCCTATGTCAACGAGATAAAACTCGGCAATCTGGCACCAGCTCCCGGCAGCGAGCGCGACAACGTCTGGAGCGACTATGTCGAAGTGCCGCTCACTCCCGCCGCAATCCAGACTTTGGCCTTGCGCAATGTCTTCCGAATCGACAATCCGGGAGAGGACTACTTCAAGGTGCGGAACTTCTGGCTGGAAGTCGAGCTGCCCGATGGACGTCTGGTCTCGACGCAGATCTCCGCGGATGTGTACACACAGCCGGGAAGCTGGCTCTATGCGGAAGGCATCGGTGTCCCCCAGGGCCGTTGCATCACCGTCGATCTGTGGTTTAGACCCTAGGACAAGGAGCCGCGGACCGAAATGAGCGAGCATGTGCCAATGGGACGTTGGGGGATTGGCCCCCAGTTCGGTTCCGTGATGATTCTGTACGCTATTCTGGCGGAAGCTCTCACCATCTGGAAACCGAATCTCTTTGGTGCTTTACGGGGTCCAGGACGGAGTTTTCAGGTGGTTGGCGTACTGCTGCTGGTTGCCGGTGTGTGCATGTACGTGTGGTCGCTTGCTATCCTGAAACCGGCTCTGCGTGAAAGAAGAGTCGCTTCGACGGGGCCGTTTGCCTGCGTCCAGCATCCCCTCTATGCAAGCTGGATTCTGCTCCTTGTGCCCGGCACGGCGCTTCTATGCCACTCGTGGCTTGTGCTGACCGCAAGCGGAGTGGGCTATGTGTTTTTCCGCTTGCTCATATCGCGTGAGGAGATGGCGTTGCTGGCTGCCCATGGGGAGGCCTATCGAGAATACGCATCGACGCGCGGACGCTTGGTGCCACGCATGGGCACGTGCTTCTGCAAGAGACCGAAGTGAGATCCCAGGGGGTCAGAGCTCGATCCGGCGACAACCTTCCTGTCCGGACTGGTGGCAGGCGAGGGTGAATCTGAGGGCGCTGAGGCCGTCTGCAGGACGGGCGGCATGGGAACGCTCGCCGGTGCGAATCTCGGTTGCGAAAGCGCGTTGCAGCGCGGCGTCGCCCACGCAATCGGGTTTGACGAGTTCGGGCAGGGGTTGCTTGGGGGTCTTGCCTCCCACCTTGAGAGAGTAGGGCTCGAAAATCGCGCCCCGTTCGGGACTTCCCGCTGAGACGGAGATGTTGCCTTTATCACCGACTAGATCGATGCGATTGCCGATTTCGGCAGCGCCGATGCTGGAGAGGATGACGGCGGAGCGTCCGTCTCCAAAGTCCACAAGTGCGCTCATCAGATCGGTGGCGCCGGTGTCCCGTGTGAATGTGTTCTGTCGGGTGACGGCGGTGATGGCTATGGGCGAGGCATCCATGTACCAGGAGACTTGATCGCAATCGTGTGGCACAAAGTCAAAGAGGCCGCAGAAGGGGCTCGGGTTGAGAAAGTGGTCGCGCATCATGCCGCGCTGACGCTCGAAGAGGATCTGCTTTACGCAGATTTCATCGGAGAGTTGTTTCAGGCGCGCGTATTCCGGCATGAAACGGAGTTGGAACGAGACGTAGACAACCAGGCCAGTCTCCGCCTCTTTCTTCACGAGTTCCTCTGCCAGATCCAGGCGGTCGCCGACCGGTTTCTCGACAACCACATGCTTGCCGGCATCGAGAGCGTCAAGGGCAATGGGCAGATGCGCGTCGACATTGGTGACGATCAGCACCACATCGACATCGGGATCATCCAAGACGTCCTTGTGTGCATACGTCGCCTTCGCTCCCCATTTTTCCGCACAGGCATCCGCTTTTTCCGGGATGATGTCGCAAGCGTGGATCAACTCGAGGCAGCCTCCTTCGAGCGCGGCCTTCGCATGGGCCTGCGACCGGTTTCCACAGCCGATAATCGCCGCTTTGAGTCGCTCCATCGTCTTCTCTCCCAGTGTTGTTGTGTCGTAGTCAATGCGTTCATGCCTAAAATGGAATCCGACCCTAAGGTACCCGCAATATTCATGCTTCGCGAGGCCGCTTGCATCGGTTCGCGGCGCCGTGAGCGCTTGCTGACCCACTTTCGGCAATGCATAATGCTTGCGATGTTTTGACAAATCCGCAGGTTGCCGTAATTTATGGTCGATTGGCATTCTGTAATGGCTGATTGGCGTCAGCGCATGAGTGAGGGCGGGGCATGTGACTGGAGAAGAAGGAAAAGAAGGCATGAAACCAAATCTGGTATCAACGGACACGGGCACGAAACAGGTCAAGGCACCCTACGAGCGTCCCAAAGTCACCAGGACTGCTTTCAAGCGTTTCTTTCTGAATTGCGGGACCGGTTCGGTTCAAGGATGCACGGGTCAGGGTATGATACACAACCATGGTCATCAGTGTATATGAGTGCCTTGACCGTTGCTCTGCCTTTGCTCCATTTTCGGGTTGTGTGAGGCGTTGGCGAATGTGCGAGTCGAAGCGATGTCTCCAGCGTGAGCGGTCGGCCTTGGCCAACCGATGCGCCTCATGGATCCTATGGATTGCCTCATGGTGCGGTTTTCCCCAGTCGTGCTACTGGCGAGCGAGATGCCATCGGTTTTGGCGGTGTCTCTTCGGGCTTCCCACTGAAACTGTCTACGCTGTGCGTGTTACGGACACCGGGGTGGAAGGACACTGTTGGACTGAATGGCCGGGGAAGCACCAGTCGGATGAAAGCGACTGGCTTGTGATTCATCGGGAATAAGGTGGTTTTACTGTGTCACATACGATTGATATTCACGGGGTGTTCGTCGTTTCGGAGCGATTTCCCTCTCGGGTCATTGAGAACGAGATGGTCTTGGTTCAATCCGACGACAGAGAAGTGCTCCATTTCAACCAGACAGCTGCCTGGCAGATCCAGCAACTGGATGGGTGCAGAAGCCTCGCCGACATCATTGATCTGTCGGTCGAACGTTTCGACGCTGAGCGGGAGATCATAGCAGCCGATCTGTTGGACATGATGGAGCCACTCATTCGAGGTGGCGTGGTTGTGCCCGTTGTCACTTCCGATGAACGGTCTCCGGAGTGATGTCCTTTCTGCTGACAACGGATAGGAAAACGATTTGACAAGCTCTCAAAAAGGCGTGGTATCCTCTGCGAAAGAGGAGGGACCATGACGCAGTTGCCCGAACTTCCAATTCCCCCCTTTCCCGAAGCCGTGGAGATGGTGATCTCGAGTCGGGACGTGTCCGGTTTCCACGATGTTCCAGCCTCTCTGAACGCAGATCTCCTTGACGTGGAATGGCAGGACCGGGACTGCTTTGTCTCCATGGAGGGGAAGCGAGTGGTTCATTGGCGTCCTTCGGAATCCTGGGCTGAGTTCTTTATTCCGGAAGACCGTGTAGCATCCTGGGGAGAGTATTTCCGAATTCTGATTGATCGAAGCCAGATTGAGTTTGTTGGTGGTGGAACGGTCCACTCCTCATGCGTTCTTGTGGGGAATGGTGCCTGTGTCTTCTGTGGTCCCAGCGGTGTGGGAAAGACGACCCTCTGGGGTTTTGCCGACCCCAGTTGTCGATTTGACGATGAAGCCTCCATGCTGATCCCCGACCCGGGCGGCCACTGGACCTCGCGGGGACTACACGGCACGCGTTCTCGGATAAAGGCGCTCCTATTTCCACGCCATGCTGCCAGTCCCAGTCTGGAAACCTCGTCTTGCGCCGCTGCAACCTATTTTCTGATGAGCGAAAAGTTCACTGTTCTATGGCATGACCGGCATCCTGAGGAAGCCTTGCGTTTCTGCTCGGAACTCTGTGAAAGTGTACCTACCTACGAGTTCCCTTTTGCCAAGGATGCGTCCGTGCTGGACTGGCTGCACGAGAAACTGCAGGCATGATTCCCAAACACCTCATTCGCCGTCTGTCACGAGATCGAGTCCCCATCTCCGCCACGATTGAACTGACGCACCACTGCAACTGGCGCTGTGTGCACTGCTTCGTCGTCAACGCCGAGGCAGTGCCCTGCGCCGAACTGACGACCGAAGAGGTTCAGCGTGTTTTGGGCGAATTGCACGACCTTGGCTCATTCTTCCTGTGCCTGACTGGTGGCGAGTGTCTCCTGCGTGCGGACTTTGTGGATATCGTCCGTTGTGCGGCAGATCTCGGCTTCGCCATTTCGATCTCCTCGAATGCCTCCCTCGTTACGGAGTCGTTGGCGGACGAGCTTGTGGCCGCGCATGTGATCGAGTTCCAGTGCAGTCTGCTTGGCGCGACCCCAGAGGTGCACGACGGCATCACTGGCATTGCGGGAAGTCACGCGGCCGCTTGGCGAGGAATCGACATTCTCAGAGATAAGGGGATCAACGTGTTTCCCAAGACTCCCGTCATGAACAGGAACTTCGACGATCTGGAACAGATTCGCGAGCAGACCAAACGCTACGGGCTTCTCTGGATGACCTCGTGTCTGTTGTTTCCCAGGTGGCAGGGCGACCGGGAGATCGCCAAGCTGCGAATTGGCGACGAGCAGATGGCCGAACTGTTTCGGATGCAGATTCGCTGGTCCGAGGAAGAAAATCTCGACCACGATGAGGACCGTGTCCCCGACGAAGAAGCGACTAGCCAATGCGGGGCGGGTGTTTCCACGGTAACCATCGAGGCGGACGGTTCGGTTACTCCTTGTCAGGCGTATCCGACATCGGCTGGGAACATCCGGGAAGCGGCACTTTCTGAAATTTGGCGGCAGGGCGCAGTTTTCGAAGAACTTCGCACCACGTATGACCAGGCGTGCACTTCAGCGGACTACGATGGCCCGGGGGCAAATTGGCTTTGTCCGCTGTTCGAACTTCGTGAGGCCGGGCAAGGTGAAGGCGGAGCAGAAGAGTTGCTGCGATTCAACCGAATACGCCTGTCTCAGATCGGTGAGGACCAAGGGTCCGCACGGAAATAACGTACCATTTTGGCGAGAGCG